>NZ_KV830924.1:9979-196073 GCF_001836955.1 Staphylococcus sp. HMSC063A07 | reverse complement strand
AATACGAAGTATTGTGAAAATAGAGAACAGTAGTAAGATATTTTCTAAAAATTATCTTACTGCTGTTTATTATGGATTTACACCATCCCAGACCCTGTTTTATTAAAGAAGTGATTATTTTCTATAATTCCATTCATCTGAACGATATTTATCTTCGAGTTTTTTTACTTCTTGCAATTGTTCATCTGTTAAAGTGAGTGGCTTTAATTCTATACCTAATCCTTGTTTGAAACCTTTTTCAAATGCTTGTTCCATATCCGTGATAGAAATATAGTGATCAGCAATATCATTTAGGGCAACAGCTTTATCTACAAAAGCAGCTTTCATTTTACTTTTTAAACGCTCGTTTTTGAAGATAAACATATCAAATAATTCATCAACATCAACATCTTGAAGTAATGAACCGTGCTGAAGGATAACCCCTTTTTGTCTTGTTTGTGCACTTCCTGCAATTTTTCTCCCTTCAACTACCAATTCATACCAACTTGGAGCATCAAAGCATACTGCACTCCGAGGTTGTTTAAGCTTTTCTCTTTCTTCTTTTGATTTAGGTATAGCAAAGTAAGCGTCTAACCCAAGTTCTTTATATCCTTCTAATAATCCCTGTGAAATAACGCGATACGCTTCTGTTACAGTAGAAGGCATATTAGGGTGAGATTCAGGAACAATAACACTGTATGTTAGTTCTTTATCATGAAGAACACCACGTCCTCCGGTTTGACGTCTTACAAGTCCGAAACCTTTTTCTTTTACTTTATCAATATCAATTTCTTTCGTTAATCGCTGAAAGTATCCCACTGATAATGTTGCAGGATTCCACGTATAAAAGCGAATAACTGGCCCAATGTCACCACTGGCAACAAAGTTTAATAAGGCTTCATCCATAGCCATATTATAAAAAGGATCATGACTACCAGTATTGATAAAATTCCATGTTTCAGTCATAAAAAAACTCCATTCACTAATCTATATATTTCTATGCTAGCATTAAAGTAAAATTACTAAAATAATTTACGGAATTAGCATTAAATTATTTTGATAATTTGCGCCAACAGTCTTATAATTATAATATCGGTAATTTAGGGAGGATGCAAGATGAATATCTCTTTGATCATTGCTATAGCGATTATTGTTTTAATCATTCTTTACATGCTATATAATTGGATTTTGAACAAAAGATCCGTAACAGAATTAGATCAAAATGAATTTCATAGTGGTCTAAGAAAAGCACAAGTGATAGATGTGCGAGAGAAAGTTGATTACGATTACGGACATATTAATGGTGCCCGAAATATTCCTATCACGATGTTTAAACAAAGATTTCAAGGTTTGAGAAAAGATCAACCTATTTATCTTTGTGATGCAAATGGTATCGCAAGTTATCGTGCTGCAAGAATATTAAAGAAAAATGGCTACAAAAACCTTTATATGTTAAAAGGTGGCTATAAAAAATGGACTGGTAAAATCAAGTCCAAAAAGTAATACGATAAAAATTAGATGCGTTTGGGACATCATTAGAAAAATTAGCCAGTAAGTGAGTTTCTTGTAAATTCATTTACTGGCTAATTTATTGACTACACTTCCTATGATTGGCTTTCTTAGAGGACAGCTTTCAGCCACTTCAACTCGCCCCGCTTGAAAAATGGCTTCGCATTTCTTTGTGCTGGGGGCCCGCCACTAGCAATGTGCGCTCATGTGTTTTTAATATATGGAACTAAGATATTGGATTTTAGAAAAAATAAATCCCTTATAGAGAAACGTGCTTGTCTATAAGGGATTATTTATGATTATTCTTTTTCAGCGTGCAAATTTTCGAATTTTAATACTGGTTTACGTGCTGCTTGTGTTTCATCCAAACGATCAATAATAGTGGTATGTGGTGCTTCTAATACTTTATCAGGATCGTTTTTTGCTTCTTCTGCAATTTCAATCATTGCATTAATAAAGTGGTCGAGTGTTTCTTTAGACTCAGTTTCTGTTGGTTCAATCATCATTCCCTCTTCAACATTTAATGGGAAATAGATTGTTGGTGGATGTACACCAAAGTCTAGTAGACGTTTTGCCATATCGAGTGTACGCACGCCATGTTCTTTTTGTTTAGAACCGCTAAGCACAAATTCATGTTTACAATACTGTTCATAAGGTATTTCAAAATAGTCTTTCAAACTAGCTTTAATATAGTTAGCATTTAATACTGCAGCTTCAGATACTTCTTTAAGACCTTCAGCACCCATCGTTCTGATGTAAGTATACGCTCTTAAATAAATACCAAAGTTACCGTAAAATGGTTTGACACGTCCAATAGAATTTTCAATGTCATTGTCGTATTTATATGTTTGCCCTTCTTTAATAACCATAGGTTTAGGTAAATAGCTAGCTAATTCTTTTTTTACACCAACTGGTCCAGAACCAGGGCCGCCACCACCATGTGGACCTGTAAATGTTTTGTGAAGGTTTAAGTGTACGGCATCAAATCCCATATCTCCTGGGCGTACTTTATCCATGATAGCGTTTAAGTTCGCACCATCATAATAAAGTAATCCTCCTGCTTCATGTACGATTTCACGAATTTCCATGATGTTTTTTTCGAAAATTCCTAATGTATTTGGATTAGTTAACATAATAGCTGCTGTATTTTCATTAACAACACGTTTCAAGTCATCAATATCAACTTCTCCACGTTCATTTGATTTTACAGTGACAGATTTAAATCCGGCAAATGATGCAGAAGCAGGATTTGTACCATGAGCAGAATCAGGAACAATAACTTCATCTCGATGGCCTTCACCATTTTTTTGATGATAAGCTTTGAAAATCATTAATGCAGTCCATTCACCGTGAGCACCTGCAGCTGGTTGAAGTGTGACTTCATCCATGCCAGTTATTTCTTTAAGTTCTTCTTGTAGGCTATAAATAATTTCTAAAGAGCCTTGAACTTGATCCTCATCTTGGAGCGGATGAGATTCAGCAAATCCTGGAATACGTGCAACTTTTTCATTAATTTTTGGATTATACTTCATCGTACAAGAACCTAAAGGATAAAACCCAGAATCAACACCAAAGTTTTTGTTTGATAACTCTGTATAGTGACGAACTAAGTCTAACTCAGCAACTTCAGGTAATTCCGCTTTTTCTTTTCGGATAAATTTCTCATTTAAAATTGATGATACAGCGTCGGTTTTGATATCAGATTGTGGTAATGAATACGCATATCTTCCTTCTTTAGATCTTTCAAAAATTAATGGGCTAGATTTACTTACCATTTAACTCACCAGCTTTCTTAACGAATGTATCAATTTCTTCTTTTGTTCTTAATTCAGTAACTGCAATCAACATATGATTGTTCAAGTCATCTGATACGGCACCAAGATCAAATCCGCCAATAATACCTTCGTCTTTTAATTGAGCGTTGATATCTGCAATTGGTTTATCAAATTGAACCACAAATTCATTAAATGATGTACCATCTAAAACTTTAAAATCATGAGACTTAAATTGTTCTTTTGCATAATTTGCATGTTCTAGATTTTGAACTGCAATATCATAAATCCCTTGTTTACCAAGCGCAGACATAGCAATTGATGAAGCTAGTGCATTAAGTGCTTGGTTTGAACAAATGTTAGATGTGGCTTTATCACGACGAATGTGTTGTTCTCTAGCTTGTAAAGTTAAAACAAATCCACGATTTCCGTGGTCATCTTGTGTTTCCCCAACTAAACGACCTGGTACTTTACGCATTAACTTTTTGGTCGTTGCAAAATATCCACAATGTGGCCCACCAAATTGTGCTGGAATACCGAATGGTTGCGTATCGCCTACTACAATATCTGCACCAAATGAACCTGGAGGTGTCAGTAAGCCTAACGCTAATGGATTTGCATAGACGATAAATAATGCTTTTTTATTTTCAATAAATGAATGGATTTTTTCCAAGTCTTCAATTGATCCATAGAAATTAGGATATTGTACTGCAACTGCAGCTGTATTATCATCGATAGCTGCTTCTAATTTGTCTAAATCAGTAACTGTACCGTCAAGATCTACTTCAACAACTTCGAAATCTTTGCGTACTTTCACATACGTGTCTAAAACTTGTAATGCTTGATAATGTAAACCTTTAGATACAACGATTTTGTTTTTCTTAGTATGGTTAAAAGCTAAGATACAAGCTTCGGCAAAACTTGTTATGCCATCATACATTGAAGAATTGGCAACATCCATATTTGTTAATTCACAAATCAATGTTTGAAATTCAAAAATAGCCTGAAGCTCACCTTGAGAAATCTCGGGTTGATAAGGTGTATAAGCGGTATAGAATTCTGATCGTGAAATCATTGCATCTACGACAGATGGTGCGTAGTGATCATATACACCAGCGCCTAAAAATGAAGTATGCGTCTCTTTCGTAATGTTTTTATTTGCTATATTGTTTAAACGTTTCAATAAAGTGGTTTCAGACTCTCCACTAGCAATATTTAAATTCCTATTTAAAAGAATATCTTTAGGTACATCTCCAAATAGGTCATTAATAGATTTCGCACCAATAGTATCTAACATTTCTTGCTTATCTTTATCAGTTAATGGAATATAACGATGACTCAAAGTACACACCCCTTAATTATTTTTCAATTTGATTCTTTTTAACAATTTTAGCTTTTAATTGTCTTTTTCTAACTTGAACTAATAATTCCCGTCCCATTTCAAATTCGTCACGGTTAATAATTGCTATAGCAATAGATTTTCCAGATGTTGGTGATTGAGTACCAGAAGTGACTTCTCCAATCACGTTACCATCTAAATCCATAACTTCATAACCAGTACGAGCAATGCCTTTTTCTAATAATTCTAGGCCTACAGTTCTTCGTTTAGAACCATTTTCTTTTTGATCTTTCAAGACAGATTTACCGATAAAGTCTTCTTCAATTAAAGGTTTAGCTGCAAAGGCAATTCCGCCTTCATATGGTGTAATACTCTCTGTTAAATCTTGACCATGTAATGGCAACCCAGCTTCTAAACGTAATGTATCACGTGCACCAAGGCCACATGGTACAACATCGTGTTCTAACAAGCCGTTCCAAATATCAACAGTATCATTAATATCACAATAGATTTCAAAGCCGTCTTCACCAGTATATCCAGATTGTGATAGAATTACATTTTTTCCTAATAATTTTACATTTTGTTTGAATTCAAAAGGTTTCATTTCACTAACATCTATATCAACTAATTGACTGACTAAATCTCTTGCTTTTGGTCCTTGAATAGCTAATTGACCATATTTGTCTGAGACATTTGATACTGTCACATCAAACTTTGAACTTTGCTTTTCTATCCAAGTAAAGTCTTTATCAGTATTTGCAGCATTGACGATTAATAAATAATCATTATTTTCTAATTTATAAATTACTAAATCATCAATGACACCGCCTTCTTCATTACATAAAGCAGTGTATTGAGCTTTATTATCAGTTAAGTTGTTTGTATCATTTGAAAGTAAATATTGGACAAATTTACTAGCATCATTACCTTTAATAGCTATTTCTCCCATATGACTGACATCGAACAACCCAATATCATATCGAACTGCTTTATGTTCATCTTTAATACTAGTAAATTGAACAGGCATAGCCCATCCACCGAATTCTACAATCTTAGCACCACTATCTACATAGTTTTGATACAATGGTGTTTTTTTTAATTCGCTTGTCATTTAAAAACCCCCTATTATTTTATAAAAAAACAGGATAGCCAAAGCTACCCTGTTTATAAACGAATTCAGGATGCGTTACAGTATTATCCTTTTGCCTGAGAGTTTCGTTTATACAACTTGCACCTTCGGCGACAAAGTAGTTTAACTACTTTATGCTCTCTAATACTGATCAATCGCGATTTATGCTATTGATAATCTCTTCATAAAGTTGTTGAATAGAAAAACTACTATTCACTTTTATGAATGCGATTTCATTATATCTTGAAACCCTTGTTAAATACAAGCTTTTTAATTGGGATTTGGTTTTGCTTTTAGCATTAGGTCGATGTGAATCGTTAACAATTCTTTGATAAATTATATCGATGTCGCAATCTAACCATATCACATTTTGTTGCGTTTTTAGATAATGAAAGGAAGCATCATTTTCAATAATTCCCCCACCTGTTGCAATAATATCAAATTGCTGTAACGCTTCTTTTAAGTAATGATATTCTAACTCACGAAAATGTTGTTCGCCACGTGTTGCAAATATTTCAGGTATTGATTGCTGCTCGTTTATTTCAATGAATTGATCTAAGTCAACAAAAGATAGAGTGAGCTTTTGAGCCATAAATTGTGCTAACGTTGATTTTCCAGTACCCATAAATCCAATAAAAATAATTGGTTTTGTAAAATTAAACAATGTCATCTTCCTTTTTTGAACGTCTCAATAATCTGATTATTGTAATACATTTCTAAATTATTTAAAGTCTTAAGCTTTACTGTATATTGTACCGTATATAAAAATAAAAGTGATAGATAAATTGTAAAAATTACAAGAAGCGCGATACTTATAAAAGCTTTATTGTGATAGGTATAAGTTTTTTTCATAAATATTCATGACACCTCCACTTTGCAAATGAATTTTAATAAATTGATGGTTCACAATAGTAAAGGACGCTGACTGTACATCGTTTAATAAAATAATATTACCTTTGTGTGGATATTCTAAAATTATTTTATGAGATTGATATTTGAGCCATAGTAATTCATGATTCTTTTTTATCAGTATCTTCTGAGGAGTTTTGACTTCAAAAGTAGCATGCTGAAAAACTTTATTTTGGTGTAATGATATAGCAAATAATTCATATTCAACATCAAAAGCATTCGTTGCTTGATGAAAATAGTAATTTGCATTATGAATAAAGAGAGGAAGCAACATACAGAGGGTGAAGGTTATAAAAAGGGTTAATAGCATCTCAATTAACGTAAATGAAGCGATCCTAAATTTTAATACATATTTTAATATGTGTCTGTGCATTTAAACCACAAATTGATGATGAGTTTAAATGAATATAATACTCATCAACAGTAACTCCTTTAGCTAATTCTTGAAATTTGTAGTGCTTAACTGTGTTTAGCATGACGTTTAAATTATCCAAATGATATAACTCCTCTTGATAATTATTATTTAATTGTTGAAATGAACTGATTATCGTCGTATATATTAAAACAACGATTAACAGTCCGAATAGACTATCAATAAGTAGTACACCTTGAAGTCTATATTTTTTCATAACGTATTCTCCCTTGGTCGATATTAAAAATTATTCTATAAGTTGCAGTTGGATATTTTATATAAAGAGAACCAAATTGGTTGATTTCTCCTTGGGCATTGAAAGTTAGAAGTGAAATATTAGATATACGGTAAATATAACCATTAGAGATACTAAAATGATACTTTTGACCATGTTGTTCAATCACTTTTATTTGATTACTGTTTTTTGAAAATAATAAAGTAATGGATTGATGATTCCGAAGTGCTTTAGATTTATAAAAGTCAAATTGATTGATTAGTAATGTTACATTATTATTGTGAGCAGATTGAATGTAATGATAAGTTGAAAGATAGCTTATTGAGATGAAAAGAAGAAGTTGTATGATAAATAAGGCAAGCATTGTTTCAATTAAAGTGAATGCTTTAGCTTTGTTAATTTGCAACTGCCTCACCATTTGATATGCTGATGGTTTCCCCAGATTTGCAATTCTTTTGACCATCTTTAATAAAACCCTCAGAAATTAAATCATCAATGCTTTTTGGAGATCCATTATGCTTTAGAGTATAGGCTTCTATTTGGCTATTGACCATCTTTACTTGTGCTTCACAACCTGTTGATTGTACATGTGCTGTTTGTTTGGCAATGTTTGGAATAATTAAGATAAGCAAGACACTAATAATTAGTAATACTAATAACATTTCTATTAGTGTAAACGCTTTGCATTTTTTATAAAAAGAAAATTTCATAATTAGCTCCTTTATTATTTAATTGTTTGAATCAAATTGAACATTGGTAACATGATGACTAGATAAATAGTGATGATAAAGCAACCTAAAATAATAAAGATGAAAGGCTGAATAAATTTTAAATGTTTATTGACTCTTTCTTCAAATTGCTGAATAAGGATTTGACTATAAAAGTGCAATTCCATATCTAATTTGCCACTCTTTTCTCCTTGTTCTAAAAATTTAATTAAATCATTTTGAAAACAAGCTTCATCTTTGAGAATTTGTGATAATGATTGACCTTGATTAGATTTTTCTAATAATCGCTGTCCAAGGTAATTTAAAAACATATCATTGTTCTGCTCAGTATATATAGATACTATTTTTTGCAGTGATATACCATTCTTATAAAACAATGCTAGTTCGTTAGCTAATTTATATGTCATTAGCAATTTATAATAGTTGTTAGCAATAGGTATATGAGTTATAAATTGTATTTGCTTATATACATCGATACGTTTTAAAAAGTATTTTATTATGAGTACAGAAATCATTAATAAAGTTGAGAATAGTAAAATAATATTAGGTAGGTAGCTGATAAGTATTGTAAGGAGATGTTGTCCTCGTGATACAGGAACATTCATAGTGTCATAAAGTTGTGTAAATTGAGGTAAGACAGTTAATTTTAAAGTTGTCAGTATGCCAAGAAAAACAATAATTAAAACGATTGGATATTGTATGGTTTTAATAAACCGTTCTTTTGCTTTGATATGTCGTTGCATATATTGAGCTGTTTGTCTTAATGAATTAGTAAATTCACCATACTGTTCTGCAAAATAAATTTGTGAAAGAATACCTGGAGAAAATGTTAATAATTTTAAAACTTCGTAGCAATTACCTCCGCTTTTTATAGTGCTTATTACTTGTGATGCTAACTGTACATTTTTAGAAAGATAATAAAAATTAAGGAATTTAAAGCTTTCAAGTAATGTAAAACCATTGTCTAACAGATTACACAAGCTTAATAACAACTCTGCTTGTTGTTTGTGAGTTAAAGGCTTGCGATGATAATTAAGTATATTTATTAGCAGTTTCTTCACAAATGACCCCTTCTTTTGACATGTTACCAATTAACTGTGATAAATGATGAAATGATTTAGGCAAGGTATGATTATGTTCAAAAAAGTATTCTATTTGATGATTTATCATCATTTCGCAAACCAATGCTCGTTGTTGATTTAGGGTGGTAATGAGTCTTTGATTAGAGATTAAATTAATTGATTGACATATTTCTTGAACTGAAATTCCCATTTCTAATAATCTTAATAAAGTTCCTTTGCAGTTGTTTGCGTGAATTGTAGATAATACTAAATGGCCACTTAAACTTGCCTGAATAACACATTTTGCGATACTGGCATCTCTAATTTCGCCAATTAAGATAACATCAGGATCACAGCGCAGAATAGCTTTAAATGTTGATACATAATTAATGCCTGCTTTATCATTTACAGATACTTGTGTAATGCCTGATATCAACTGTTCAACTGGATCTTCAATTGTAATAACATTTAAATTAAGCTCTTGTTGTGCATATAAAACCATTTGATACATCAGTGTACTTTTACCAGATCCAGTTGGACCACTAAATAATAACAATCCTTGCTTTTTATTCATAAACTGTTTGAAATCATTAAATTGGTAACACGTTTTATGTTGTTGAAAGTATTGTGGTACGATACGAATGACGCAACTTTCTGTACCTAATGATAGTGGTAAAGTTGAGATTCTTAAGTAATATTGTTGCTTATATTGATAGGTATATCTTCCACTTTGGGCGATTTGATGTGTTGATACATCTAAGCCAGCTTGAAATTTCATAAACGTTAACAGTTTAGTATAGATGCTTAAATTTAATTCTTCATAATCTACAAGTTGGTCATTAACACGAAATTTAATGATGACAGTAGTTTGACTTGGAATAAAGTGAATATCACTTGCATTCTGTTGTATCGCTTTGTTAACAATTTCCTTAAATAATATTTTCATAAAAGCACCTCCTACATATATAAACGTAGGAGGTGTTATTTTTACTTTAACCATTTAAATAGGGATTTAATTGTTCATCATCAACTGTCGTATAATCTCCGTGTCCAGGGAACAAAGGTAAATCGCCATCTAATTCAAAGAGTTTATCTTTGATAGAGTCAACTAATGTTTCGTAATCACCACGATATAAATCTGTTCGTCCTATGCCATTATTAAATAGTGTATCACCAACTATTGCAAAGTCATTAAAGACATAAGATAAACTACCTGGAGAATGTCCTGGTGTATGCAAGACATCAAACTCAAAGCCTTGAATATTTGCATGGCCTTCTTGAAGCGGCTTAGGTTTAGCTGTGCTAACAACTATTGGCATACCATATTGTTGGAATTTTTCAGATCCGTTCTTTTCTGGTGTAGTCAGAAAGCTGAATTCTTCATCATTCATATATAGGGGAACTGGATATTTTGCTAATACTTCATCAAGTGCGCCTATATGATCAAAATGCGCATGTGTTAATAAAACAGCTTGTAATGGTTTGTTAATTTGATTTAATTTTTTAAAGATTTTATCTACTTCACCTGCGGGATCAAATAAAATAACGGAATGATCATTTTCAACAAAATAAGTATTGGTATCAACTAAACCTAACGTTAGTTTTGAAATTCTCATAATTTATTCACCTTTGTTGTCCAAATGTTTTTGGACAGATTTTAGTTTATCATTCATTTTACGTTTTTTATCTCTTCGATCATCTATACGTAAATTCGTACAAACTCGGTCTAATCCTTTATCAAATGGTAATTCGTGTATGGCTTGTACTACTTCAAATAAATCTTTTAAATCGCCTTCTATTAAAGTATTCATAGGTGTTAATTGATAATCAATTTTCCCTTGGTCTTTAAACTCTTTTAATTTTGTTTGTATTTCTGCAATATATTTACTTACACTTGGTCCTTCTGTACCTACTGGAATAACAACTACATCTACAATAGCCATTATTTAACACCATCCTTTTCAATAATATAAGTTTTAATTAAACCGGCAGCGCCTGTAATACCAGCATCATTACCTAGTTTAGCTTGAACAATCTCTGTATTGTGCTGAGCCGGTTTGAACGCATAATGATGAAAATCAGTTTTGATGTTTTCTATTAATATTGCACCTGCTGTAGACATACCACCACCTAGCACAATATATTTAGGGTTACTAGTTACACTAATGATACTACATAAATAGCCAATATGATTAGCAACCTTTTCAGTGATAAAAATACAGAATTGATCACCAGCTTTTGCTGCATCAAAAACTGCTTTTGCAGTAACTTTATTTTCTTTAATTAAAGGTAAAATTGATGATTTAAAAGTTAATTTTGGATAATAAAAGTTAACTAAATTAACCACACCAGTAGCTGAAGCAACAGTTTCAATACAACCAGCATGTCCACAATTACAATCAAATCTTTGATCAAAATCTGTTCGAATGTGTCCTAATTCCGCACCTGAACCATTGTGTCCATGAACTAATTTTCCGTTAGAGATTACGCCTCCGCCAAGTCCAGTACCAAGTGTAATAGCTACAACATCATCGGCACCTTTGCCGGCACCTTTATGTTTTTCGCCAAGTGCTGCAACATTAGCATCATTATCTACATAAATTGGACAATCAAGCATTTTGGAAAAAATTTCTCTTACATTTACATGGTTTGTCCAATGTAGATTAACAGCACCATATACAACACCACTTTCAAAATCAACAGGACCAGGAACTCCTATCCCAAGGCCTATTACATTGTCCATTGTGTAATTTTGTTGTGGTAGTTGTTTTTCAAATGATTGTTTAATTTGTGTTAATAATGTCACACCTGATGGATCAGAAGTATCTGTATGAATCGACCATTTTTTTAATTGATTCAATTGTTCATCAAAGATGCCTAGTTTACAAGTTGTGCCACCAATATCTGCTGCTAAAATTATGTTCTTCATTTGTGTTCATTCCTTCTTTGGTTAATAATCAATAAACTTTTTAAATAAGTATCTTTTGAAATAAGCTGATAATCAAATAAGCTTCTAATCTCTTGTGCCATCATTTCACACGTATCTTTTGGATTTTTAAAATAAATAATATAGCCAAATTCTTTAAGTAATTGTTGAACATCATAAAAACTATTAATTTTTGTCTTCATTGACTATTTTCAACTCTTTTTTTAAATTTAAATAATCCGCATTGTTGGGTTCTACCTTTAAAGCATGATTAATATATTTTTCAGCTTTTTTATTGTCACTAAGTGATCGATTTGCGATAGCTAATTCATAATTTAATAATCCTGAATTAGGATAATTGCGCAATCCCCTTTCCCACTCAGCGATGCTCTCAGCTTTAGATTTGGTAGCTGCTGTAATTAACCCCTTTAAATAGTATGTTTTAGCATCATCATAATGATTATCCAACGTCTGTGAAACTATTTTTTCGGCTTCGTTATAGTTATAATGATTCATTTCATCTTCTATAAGAATATTGTAAATATTATCTTCTTTAATCGTGAATATTCTAACCTGCAATAAAATGAAAAGTATTAAAAATACGATTAAGAGCAACCAAAAAATATTCCGATTCGCTTTATAATAATAGCCTATATAGATTAGTAATAAGCCAGATATAAAACCACCAAGGTGTGCCATGATATTAACGTTTGATAATAACAGCGAAAACCCAATTAGTATAACTAATGCAATCAATAATTGGCCAATCATCTTACGAGAATAAACTTTACTTATTATCATCATTGCTATTATGGCACCTATAAGCCCAAAAATTGCCCCACTAGCACCAGCTGAAACAGTATCAGTATTAAAAGACAAAGATAAAAAATTTCCGAAAAGTCCAGAAATAATATATAAAATCAACATTTTCATTGGGCCTATAATCGCTTCAACAATTTTACCAAATATAAAAAGCGATAGCATATTCATCAATATATGTTCAAAATTAAAGTGTAAGAACATCGAAGTAATAAGTCTATACCATTCTCCATGAACAACGTTAAAGTGGACTAAACCACCCATGTCTAAGAGCTTTATATTTGAAAAGCGATTTAATAGTAATATCATGCTAAGCCAAATTACAATATTTATAGTAATTAAACTATAGGTAGCAGGAGAAAATTTTGCCATATATTTGTCTAGAGGATTTTGATTTAGCACTCTTTTTTTGTAATAAGCTGTTGTTTTACTATCTTTTTTATTAAAAAGACGACGTAAAAATTTATTCGGTATACATTGTTGCGCATCAGCTTCAGACGCTATTATTTTAACACTTATTTTTAACGGCTGTAATTCTTGTAAATCTTCAATGGGGACAGGTTTGTCCGAAAAGTAGTAAAAATCACAGGTTTTTGGTTGGAAGTTAAATTTTAGCGCAATATCATTGATGTTTTCTTTAATCTTTGATTTGTCAAATCTAATTTCTTGTGATGAGTTAACGGTATCTTTAATAATAATGAGAGACTGTTTTTTTCTATTGCATAACCATAGTTCATGCTGTTCGCTATTTTGATATATATAGTCATAGTTTAAATATCTAATCCAGTAATAACTTGATTTCCAATAAAGTTTTTCTAATTTCATGGCGTCCTCCATAGCGCTATGTTGTATAAATAATTAATTGATCCACAGCCTGATCATAATAATCAGTTGCAAAGTTCACGATTTGGAAATCATAAACTAAACTAATCGTATGAGAAGGATGTTCACTTAAAAAGCGGTCATAATATCCGCCCCCGTAGCCTATTCTATATCCGTCTTTATTAAAGGCTACACCAGGGACAATAATTAAATCTAACTCATTGGTTGTAGCCGTGTTTGAAGTAGAATAATTAATTCCTTTTGCATCTTTACTTATATCATTTAATGATAATAATTGCTTAAATGTCATATGATTTTCATTATAATCAGTGTGAGGAACATATATTTGTTTTCCCATTTTAATTGCCGTTTCTATAATGTCATATGTATTCACTTCATGGGGCATAGAAAGCACGATAGAAATTTTTTGAGCTTTTTGAAATACTTCTTGCTGGAATAATTGACCCTTTAGCCATAGGTCTGCAGTTTTTTTAGAAGAAGCATCAAAAGATTTCATCTTTGAAATCATATTTTGACGAATTTGTTTTTTAGTCAATCTATCACCCTCTTATCCACTTATTATAACGTTTATAAAATATATTGTCATTTATACAAAACGATAATTTGTAATAATTAAAACGGTTTGAACATAAATAAAACGGATTAAAATTGCAACACCTAAATCTTTTTATCTGTATGATTTCTATTCAAAGCCAATAAAAAAGCCAGTAAATGAATTTACAAAACTCACTTACTGGCTAATTTATCTAGGAATAATGTCCTAGCTTGTCAAACCATTACCAAATTATTTAGTTTCACGGTGTAAAGTATGTTTATTATCACGTGAACAATATTTTTTCATTTCAACACGTTCAGGATTATTTCTTTTGTTTTTAGTTGAGATGTAGTTTCTGTCACCACATTCTGTACAAGCTAATGTAACGTTTACGCGCATGATTATACCTCCTTACCTTATCTAAATACGACTTATTAATCATACCACTATCATACTTAATTGAAAAGTACTATTTTTAATTAGCTGTGTTAATAGCTGCTAAATGAACACCTATACTTCTGCAATGAATATTAAGTCTTAAGTGGATTGTTGATGTATTAGACGGCTATTATTGTTAGCTTAAACCTATATACATTTTGATGTTAATCTGTTTCATTATTACCATCGTTATCCTTTTTATCGGCATGATCTTTAAAATAGTAATTAATAATATCTCTTCCTAAATCGCCACCGTTTAACCATGGTGGTGGCACCGGTTGATTTGTATAAACGATAGAAAATGCTAATTGTGGATTATCTATCGGTGCATATCCAATATATGTTGAATTAACACGTGATTCGCCATTTTGGAAGACTTCAGCTGTACCTGTTTTTCCTGCAGAAGGCACAGTGGTTTTATGGAAACTTGCATATCCAGTACCGTCTTGTTTATTAAAGGCCATTTTAAAGCCTGCTTTAACTTCATCAAGTTGATCTTGTGTATTATTGACTCTATTTAATACGTTACCCTTAATTTTTTTCTTAAGTGGTCCTAACTCATCGGTATTTGTAGAATCATGTATTGCAAGACCGATATGAGGTTGTATGCGATATCCGTTATTAGCAATTGTAGACACATATTGCGACAATTGTATTGGCGTATAGGTATCGTATTGTCCTATCGCTAAGTCTAAATAATTACCAGGATTATTTGTCAATGGTGCCGTTTGACCTGCAGTTTCGTTTGGTAAATCAATGCCAGTTTTTACTCCTAAGCCTACTTGATTAAGGCCTTTACGAAGTTTTTGCCCCGCTGCTGAGATATCGGTTGGTAATGTCATGCCAGATGAATATGGATCTCCAGCTAATTTTAATGCAGTTTTAAACATATATACGTTCGATGAATGCATTAAGGCTTCTTTGTCATTGATTGTAATACGATTATTTTTATTAAAATAAGAGCGTTTAGTGAGTCCGCCTCTGAAATGTAGTGGTTCGTCTACCATTTCTTCACCAACTTTTATGGCGTTATTTTGATATCCAGCAAGTAGTGTGCCACCCTTCACTGATGACCCAACTGCAAACTGTGCTGTGAAGTTACCAATGTCATAGTCAGTTAGCTTACCATTTTTATCAATTTGTTTACCAGCCATTGCTAAGATATCACCGTTTTTAGGGTTTTGAACAACAATCATAGCGTTATCCATATCTTTTGCACCCTGACTTCTTAATTTATTAATTTGCTTTTCTAATAATTCCTCAGCTTTTTTCTGTAAATCGATGTCTATAGTTAGTTGTAAATCATGACCACGTGCACCTGGATTGATTACTTCAGAATTAATAACACGTCCTGATTTATCGGTCGTATATTTCATTTCTTTTTTCTTACCACGTAACACATCTTCATATTGATATTCCAAATATGACTTGCCCACACGATCATTTCTAGAATAGCCTTTAGCAAGATATTGTTCCGTTAATTCTTTAGGTACACCTTCAGCAGGTGTAGAAACATTACCAAAAATACCTCTTAGGCTATCACCATAAGGATATTTACGATCCCAATCCATAGTTGTATTAATGCCAGGTAATTTATTTAACTGTTGAGATACGGCTGCATATTCTTTTTCTGAAACATCTTTATTTTTAATCATTTGTGGGTCTAAAGTTGAACCAGCTGACATTTCTCTATAGATTGCTAGTACTTGCAAATCATCTTTAGAGAATGAATTTAATTGTTTTTTACTTATTTTATTATGAAGTGCTTCATCGTATTGATCTTGAGTAATACTACCATCATCAATTAAGTTTTGTTCTTTTGTCATCATTTGCTGGGCTTGTTTCGGATGAAGTTGTATCCAAAAGTCTTGTTTGTCTCTAGTTGTTATTTTATCTGTATCCATATGAATTAATTTGGCTAACTTTTTAGCCGTGTCTAACATTTCTTGTTGGGATGTTTTCTTAGATCTCGTATATGTAATAGCCATTTTTGAAGCATTATCTACAAGCACTTTGCCGTTTCGATCTAATATACGTCCCCGTGGTACAGATTCATTTACAGTGATATTTTCGTTATCTTTGATTTCTTGTTTGTAATGTGAGCCTTGTGCGATTTGCAAGTATCCTAATCTGAGTACAATTATTACAAAAATAAAGACAATGAGTCCGAATATAAAATTAATGCGGTGATTCATTGTATTTCTTATTTTTTCATCGTTTGATTTTTCCTTTAACCTTTTAAGCAAAATAACCTACCTCTATTCAACTTCTCTACTATCAAATGATATATGAAATCGCGAGATATTTCTATTATTTTGGTAAAAAAATAACGGTCTCGATAGCGAGACCGTGATATGTGACTAATTATTTTTGAGCTTCATTATATAATTCGTCAACTTTTTCCCAATTTATCACATTCCAAAATGCACTAATATAATCAGGACGTTTATTTTGATATTTTAAGTAGTATGCGTGTTCCCATACATCTATACATAAGATAGGTGTTTTTCCTTCAGTTAATGGGTTGTCTTGGTTAGGCGTTGTAACAATTTCTAATTTACCGTTATTTACAACTAACCATGCCCAACCTGAACCAAAACGACCTGCAGCTTTGTCAGCGAATTCTTTCTTGAATTCATCTAAAGAACCCCATTGTTCTTTAATTTTATCAACTACAGTACCTTTTTCTTCAGAATTAGGAGTTAAAAATTCCCAGAATAGTGAATGGTTTAAGTGTCCGCCACCATTATTACGTACAGCTGTTTGAATGTTTTCAGGAACGCTATCTAAATTGGCAATAATTTCCTCAATAGATTTAGACTCTAAGTCTGTACCTTCAACTGCAGAATTTAATTTAGTCACATACGTATTATGATGTTTATCATGATGGATTTCCATTGTTTCTTTATCAATATGTGGTTCTAATGCATCTGCTTCATATGGTAATTTTGGTAATTCAAAAGCCATTATTAATCATCCTCCTAAATATGTTCTAACTCATAATAACAAGTAATCTGGGATACAACAAAGTATTTGCTTATCCATATACTATATTATTATTCTTACTATATTACTATAGCGCATTTGAAATTATTTTAAACATAAAACTAATATAAATACTTAAATGGAAGGAAATTCAGACTATTGACCTATATTTAAACATTTATTGGTATAAATATGATTGATGAAAAGTTAATGTGATTTATGTTGACAAGACTCACATGTACCATATATTTCAAGTTTATGCGTGTGGATATCAACGTTTGGTAAAAATTGTTTAACTTCATCAATTGGGCAATATTCAATGATTTTAGTATCACCACATTGTTCACAAATAAAATGGTGATGGTGGTGATTTGTACATGCAATTCTAAATTTCATTTCTCCGTCTAGTTCTGTACTTTCAATGATTCCTAAATCTTTAAATAAATGTAAGTTTCTATAGACAGTATCAAAAGAAATTCCAGGATAATGTTGATCTAATTGTTGTTGGATATGCTTTGCGTTAATATATTTATCTTTTTCAACAAAAATATCAAGCATGTGTTTTCTCTTATCTGTATATTTTAAACCATTATCTTTAAGGATTTTAATAGCATCATTTGTATTCATAATTAAACACCCTTTTTAAAATTTACTTTTTGTAGTAGCATAGTTAATCCTAGCATTATCACTAATAAAGCAACGATAACACCGCCAGGAGAAATGTTCATATAAAATGCTAATACTAAACCTAATACAACTGACAATTCCCCTAGTATAATACTACTGATGATAAGTTGTTTAAAGCCATTTGTAATTCTCATAGAAATTGCAATAGGCAAAGTGATTAATGCACTTACTAATAAAATACCAACTACGCGCATGGATGCTGAGATTACCATAGCCACAATAATAATAAATAAGAATTGTATCCATTTTGGAATGCCGATAACGGTAGCATATTCTTCATCAAATGATAGGATAAACATTTCTTTGTAAAATAGCATGACAAAGCTGAATACAATTATAGTAATAATAATAATTGTCACTAAATCACTTAAACTTACTGCGCTAATCGACCCAAAGAGTAATCCAACTATTTCTTGATTAAAACCATCTGCCAAAGATATAAATATGGCACTTAAAGCGATACCTGCACTCATAATTATTGGGATAGCTATTTCTTGATAATTTGTATAAGAAGTACGTAATTTTTCAATAAGTAAGGCACCTATGATTGCAAAAAGTATGCCAAACCACATTGGATTTATGATAATGAGCGCAGGAAAAACGGTTAGTATAAACATGCCAAAAGATATTCCGCCTAAAGTGACATGACTTAAAGCATCAGCAATAAGGGATAATCTACGAACCACAATAAATGCGCCGATCAATGGGGCAATAAAACCTATTAAAAGTCCGCTAATCAATGAGTATCTCATAAAATCAAAGTTTAATAATGCATCGATCAAAAGTAAACACCTCTAATCAAACTTGTGTGATAACGATATACATTTAATAACATAATCTGACTCCTAGTGATATTAGTATTATGATTTTTGACAACATTGTCGGTTATGTTGATGGTCAACAAATTGTATTGGGTGACCATAAATTTTAGAAATTTCGACTTCATCCAAAGATTTAAACGCTTCTGTTGTACCATGAAAATGAAGATGTTTATTTAAACAAGCCACTGTTGTTGCAGTATCTGCTACAACACCTATATCATGTGTAACTAAAATGATAGTGATGCCTTCTCTCTTTAATGTTTCTAATGTTTCATAAAATTCACTAACATGTTTAGCATCAATGCCATTAGTGGGCTCATCCAATACAAGTACACTAGGGTTAGATATTAGTGCACGTGCAATAAGGACGCGTTGTTGTTGACCGCCAGAAAGTTTGGCAATATTTTTATGCATTAAATGACTAATATTCAATTTGTTTAAGACATGTTCTACTTGTTGATAATCGTTTTTATTAAAGTGTTGAAAAAGTCGCTTTGTTTTCGTTAAGCCACTCATAACGACTTCTCTTACACTTGCAGGAAATCCTGCATTAAAAGCAATTGCTTTTTGTGATACATAGCTTATTTTTAATGATGACTTTTTCTTTTTATATTGTTGCCCATCTACATAAATGTCGCCAGTTTGCAATGGCAATAATCCGAGGATAATCTTTAACAACGTTGACTTCCCGGCACCATTTGGACCGACAATTGCTAAAAAGTCACCTTTATTTATTTTAATATTAATATTTTCAAGAACTTGCTTATGATCATAATAATAATTAATATTTCTCAATTCAAATACTGGTGTTGACATCTTTTTCACCCCGCAATTTACTATACATATATTTATAAAATTTGTAAATAGTAACCTTTACGATAGAATTGCAAAAACTGAGACTTTATCAAAATCTCAGTTTTTAAATAGTTATTGCGTTAGCAATTTATCTTTGAGTTGTGGATCAAATTGTTGTGCTTTTAGCATCTCAATTTCAAGCTTGTAAGGTGCTTTTTTATTTTTCTTATCTTCACCTACAAAAGGTGTTTCAAGAATTTTAGGTATATCTTTAAAAGCATCATGATGGACAATATAATTTAATGCATCAAAGCCAATGTATCCAAATCCAATATTTTCATGACGATCCTTATGTGCACCACGTTCATTTTTACTATCATTGACGTGAACAACCTTGATGCGATCAACACCAATTATTTTGTCAAATTCATTTAAAACACCGTCAAAATCTTCTTTAACATTATATCCAGCATCATGAGTATGACATGTATCAAAACAAATAGATAAACGTTCATTGTTGTTTACACCATCAATAATGCGTGCAATCTCTTCAAAAGAGCGTCCAACTTCAGAGCCTTTTCCTGCCATTGTTTCAAGTGCGATACGAACGTCATTATCATTCGTTAGTACTTCATTCAAACCTTCAATAATACGTTTAATACCGGCATCTGCACCAGCACCAACATGTGAACCAGGGTGTAAGACGATATCTTTAGCTCCTATCGCTTGAGTACGTTCAATTTCATTTTGTAAAAAATTGACGCCTAATTCGAAAACTTCTGGTTTTGTAGTATTAGCGATATTAATAATGTAAGGCGCATGTACTACAATATTTGATAGGCCATAGGATTTCATTGCTTCATGACCTTTTGCGATATTTAAATCTTCTATCTTTTTTCTACGTGTATTTTGTGGCGCACCGGTATAAATCATGAATGTTGATTCTCCGTAACTATGCGCATCCTCAGCAGCACCTTGTAACATTTTTTTACCACTCATTGACACATGAGATCCTAATAGCATAACTATCACCTAACCTTTTTTGTTTTTTCTATTCTGTCTATTTTGTCGTTTGCTATATTGTTTTCTTTCTTGACGCTTCATTTGTTCAACCTGTTGTTTAAATTTCTTTTTATAGCCAGGCTTCACTTTATTTTTAGATTTACTACGTACTTTTTGCTTTACTTCATTAGTTAAGTGGTCGTCTTTACGTTCGCGCTTTTTCCGTGTATTGAATGATTTCACTGGTTGTAATTCATTGTTTTTGATATCGACCGTTTCAAATTGATAACCTTTGTCCTCAATTAATGAAATATTATGTTCATCATCAGGACTATATAGTGTAATAGCTACGCCTCTATAATTACCTCGTCCTGTTCTTCCAACTCGATGTGTGAAGAAATCGATATCATTTGGTACATCAAAATTGATAACATGGCTCACACCTTCAATATCGATTCCACGAGAAGCTAAATCACTTGCAATAACAAATTGGAAGTCTAAATTGCGAATGCGTTTCATTTGCTGTTTACGTTCACGCGGTGTTAAACCTCCATGTATCATGCCGACTTTGATGCCAGATGCATTTAGAGAGTCTGCTAATTCATTAGCATTTTCACGACTATTGCAGAAAATAATACATAAATAAGGATTTAACATATCAATTAATTGTAATGTTTTTTCAACTTTAGCTGTACCTTTTGTTGGAATAAGATAGAATTCGATATTTTTCTTATTTTGAGATTGATTATCGACAACTATGAACTCTGGTTGATTTAGATATTTGTTTAAAAATGGATGCAGTGATTTAGGTATAGTTGCGCTAAAGACTGCAATATTTGACGTATCATTTAGACGCGCTGCAATTTGATCTACTTGATCTATTAATCCTAAATCAATCATTAAATCTGCTTCATCGATAATTAAGTACGAAGCTAAATGAACATGTAAATGACCACTCATTGCTAAATCATTAATCCGTGTAGGTGTACCAATGATGAATTGTGGTTGTATATGCGTACGTTGTTTGTCTTTTTCAATGTCAGTTCCCCCGATAAACAATGAAACCTTAACGTTTGATTTGAATTGTGCCAAATGCTGAGTAGCCTGATAAAGTTGTTGAGCTAGTTCTCTGGTTGGTGCAACCACGATCACTTGAGGCTCTTGAAGATCTATGTCAATTAAATGCATGAGTGGCAATAAAAAAGCGTGTGATTTACCTGTACCAGTTTGAGATTGTCCGATTAAATTTGTTCTTTTTAATATTTTAGGAATAATACGATTTTGTATTTCCGTAGGCTTTTCAAAATTTAAATCTTTAATCGCATCTAGCATGGTTGATTCTAAATTAAATGTTTCAAATGGATGCTTGGACATGAAAATGCCTCCTAATTTATGTTTATTTTACTATGATTAATAGTATTGAAATGGATCAGTATTGATAGAAGAAGATGCTATTGTTATATCAGCTTCATGATCAGTTAACCAATCAGATAATAGCTGTTTCAAACCATCTTTCATGACGTATTCACTATAATGGTTGATATCTAAAATATTCATGCCTTCTGTTTTTGCATCGAGCGCATCATGATGTTTAACATCTCCAGTTACAAAAATATCTGCTCCTCTTTGAAATGCTACGTGCTCAAAGCCGATACCTGAGCCGCCAATGATTGCAACTCGACTAATTGTTATATCAGGTTTTCCAGCATAACGCAAGCTTGGAATAGCTAGAGTGGATTTTGTTTCTTGAATAAAATCTTTAACATTTTGAGGTGTTGCTAAATTTCCAATCATTCCTAAACCGCTATCAGCTTCTTTTGATAGTTCAATAAAATCATAAACTGGTGTTTCATAAGGATGATACTGTTGAATTAAATGTTCTGCAAGTTTACGTTGTTGTGATTGAATCATAAATTCAAGCTTAACTTCATTCACATATTCAATGTGATCTATTTTACCGATAAAAGGATTAGCTTCACCTACTGGTTTAAACTGTCCCGTACCTTTACTTTCAAAAAAACAATATTCATAGTTGCCTTCTTGTGCTAATCCAGCTTTACTAATTTGGCGTTTAAATTGTTCCAAATGTTCTTCGGGAATAAATGTTTGAACTTTGTAATATGTTGTAGTTTGAGGCACTAATATTTCAGTATCTTGCAATTTTAATTTGGTAGCTAGCATAGCGTTGACACCTTTGTAATAGTGATCTAAATTAGTGTGTAACGCGATAACTTGGATATCGTGTTGAATTATTTTACGTATCAACTGTCCATAACCGTCATCTGTAATGGATGTCAGTCCTTTAAAGATTAAAGGATGATGACATATAATAGTGTTGATTTCTCTTGTTAATGCTTCTTCAACCACTTCATTTGTGCAATCTAACGCAGTTAAAATTCCAGTCATCTTTGTATGTTTGTCACCAATTAATAAGCCAACATTATCCCATGATTCGGCAGTTTTTAAAGGGACATGTTTTTCAATTATTTGCATTAATTCATCAATTTTCATTGGCTAACACCTCTTCAATCAAATCGATTTCAAGAGAGACCTCTTGAAGTCTCTCCTGATGTGTCGTTGGATTTAACTGTTTTTTTATATGTTTTAGTGCAGTAAGTTCACGATGCCACTTCGAAAAGAAAATATCACTTTTATTGCGCAACAAGATGGGACCAAATTTAAGTTCGTATTTAGTATATTGTGGTTTCTCATTGCTATACTTTGCGACAACAATTTCGTAAATATGACCTTTTTCTATCAAAATTTCTTCCGCAATAATAGTAAAGTTTAAATTTACTAGCGTTTTACGCAACGTCTCAGTTTGAATATTACTTTGAAGGATAAGTCGTGTTTGTTTTGATAATTTTGCCTGGCCTTCAGTTAATATTTTAGCAATGAGCGGTCCACCCATGCCACAAATTGATATTGAATCAATTACGTCATTATCATAAATAACTGCTAAGCCGTCGCCTAATCGAACATCTATTTGTTGTGTTAAGTGATGTGCACGGACATTTTGTTTAGCTGCCTTAAACGGTCCTTCGATAACTTCTCCTGCTATTGCGTTATTACATAAATGATGTTGAACTGCATAGATGGGTAAATAAGCATGATCTGAACCAATGTCAGCCAAAACGCCTGGTTGAATATATTTGCTAACAGTTTGCAATCTTTTATTTAGTGATATCATTGATTTCTCCTTTATGTAAAAGAGGCTGAGACATCTTATATTGTCTCAGCCGAATAAAGCGATATGATTTAGTCCATAAAGTCTTTTAAGCGTTTGCTTCGACTTGGATGTCTAAGTTTTCTCAAAGCTTTTGCCTCTATTTGACGAATACGTTCTCTTGTTACACCAAATACTTTACCAACTTCTTCTAAAGTGCGTGTTCGTCCATCGTCTAAACCGAATCTTAAGCGCAATACATTTTCTTCTCTATCAGTTAATGTATCCAACACATCTTCGAGCTGTTCCTTGAGCAATTCATAAGCTGCATGGTCAGAAGGACTTTGAGCTTCTTGGTCTTCAATAAAATCACCAAGATGACTATCATCTTCTTCACCGATTGGCGTTTCTAAAGACACTGGTTCTTGAGCAATTTTTAGTATTTCTCGAACTTTTTCAGGAGGTAGGTCCATTTCTTCACCAATTTCTTCAGGTGCAGGATCTCGTCCTAAATCTTGAAGTAATTGACGTTGAACGCGGATTAATTTATTAATCGTTTCTACCATATGCACTGGGATACGAATTGTACGTGCTTGGTCAGCAATTGCACGAGTAATTGCTTGTCTAATCCACCACGTTGCATAAGTTGAGAATTTAAACCCTTTATTGAAGTCAAACTTCTCCACAGCTTTAATTAGTCCCATGTTGCCTTCTTGAATTAAGTCAAGGAATAACATGCCTCGTCCTACATATCTTTTAGCTATGCTTACCACAAGTCTTAAGTTTGCTTCAGCTAAACGTGATTTAGCAATTTCATCGCCTTGCTCAATACGTTTTGCTAATTCAATTTCTTCTTGTGCATTAAGAAGGTTAACACGTCCAATTTCTTTTAAGTACATGCGGACAGGATCATTTATTTTAACGCCTGGAGGTGCACTTAAATCATTTGGATTAAGTTTTTCATCGGTATCTGAACTATCTTTTTCGTTTACTAGTGAAATGTCATTATCATTCAATTGATCAAAAAATTCATCCATTTGATCGGTGTCCATATCGAAGTTTTGCATTTTTTCTGCAATTTCTTCATGGCTCAAATGGCCTTCTTTTTTACCTTTTTCAAGCAATTGTTTTTTTACATCTTCTAAAGTTAAAGTAGGATCAATTGTTTGCTTTTTAATTTTTACTTTGTTATCAGACATGAAAAGGCCTCCCGAAAATAATATAAGCTTTCAATAGCGATATTTAATTATATAACAAACTTATATAATGTCGATAGTATAATTAAAAATTCATAACAATTACGCACAAGTATTGTCGTTATTTTTATTTACTACGTTATAATCATTTTGAATTAATAGACAAATATCAATCACAGACTATATTTACCCATTAAAAGCGCATAATAACCATTATACAATATAAACCTTAAAATAGAAACAGTCTGTGCACTAATATTATTATGTTTTGAAATACTTATCATTTGTTACATCATCACATTCGTTGTTGATTTTTTTGAACAATCATTTGTAAATAGTATTTAACCATATCAATATCGCCGGTACGCTGCGCTTCGTTTAACTTGTGATTTAAGATTTCAATCGAATCTTCATCATTATTTTCCATTAAGGTCGCGATATAGTCTTCAATTTCATGGTCAAAAGGCTCTAAATTTAAATCATAATTATCTAGTGAAATCATCATTTCTCTCAAATCACTAGAATCTGTATATTGAATGAAATCGCTGATATGATAATTGTCATTTTCAGCATAAAAATCTTTTAATATCTCAAATATTTGTTTGAAAGAGGGATTAGAAAAAAGTTGACTATTGATATTTGCTGCATAATTTAAAAATGTATCTTTATCATTCATAAAATGTTTTAGTAAGCCACGCTCTGCTTTTTCACGTTTATTTAAATGATTAAAATTGTCTATTTGAGGCGCATGCATAGGCTGATTATCATGAAAATATGCACCAGAATAATAGTTATCGTAATCATATTCAGTAATTGAATGAGATTGTTGAGCTATTTCATTATTTAAACGATTTGCCTCAATATTAAACACACCAGCTACATCTTGAACAATTTTGTTTTTCAGAATATTTGATTGTACAAATGCGACATCTTGTATAGCTTCCTTCAAATATCGTTCGTAGGCTAAATCATTATGTTGTATTTCGTCTTGTTTCGTCTTGTATTTAAAGACAATAAAAGATTTCTTTTCAGTAGCTACAAAATTCAAAAATTCCTCTTTACCATATTTCACTATATATTCGTCTGGATCCATATCATTTGGTAACTGTATAATATAAACATTAAGTCCTTGTTGTAATAATACTTGGCCTGTTTTAAGTGCAGCTTCTCTACCAGCAAAGTCGCCATCAAACATAAGGGTAACATTGCTGGTTAATTTTTTTAAAAATGTTATATGCTCTTGTGATAGAGCTGTTCCCATGCTGGCAACTACGTGTTTTAATCCTGCAGCGTCTGACTTAATGACATCCATAAATCCTTCTAAGAGAATAACTTCATCATTTTTACGTATACGTTTTCTAGCATAATCAAGATTATATAATAACCTTCTCTTTTGGAATATAGGTGTTTCAGGACTGTTTAAATATTTGGGCTCTTGATTACGATAGGTTCTGCCTGAATAGCCTACAATACGTCCTTGTGCATTGTTTAATGGAAACATGATGCGGTCTCTAAAGCGATCATAGTAGCTAAAGTTTTCTTCATTTCTGGACAGTAGCCCTGCTTCGTATGCAAGTTCAATATCATAGTCATTCTTTGTTAAAAAATCTAAACAGAAGTGTGCATTATCTGGGGCATATCCTATGCCGCGTTGTTGAATTAACTCGTCGGTAAAACCGCGCTGTTTTAAATAGTTTAATGCTTCTTCCCCTTCAACTGTTTTTAATAAAGCATATTGATAATATGTTTGCATCAATTCGTGCATCTCTATCATTTTTAAGTCATCAGATGCGATTTGTGGTGTTTCTGAAGGTGTACCAATATCAACGTTTATATTGACACGTGCACCTAATTCTTTCACTGCTTCAACAAAAGAGATATCTTTTATATCTTGTGTAAATTGAAAGACATTTCCACCCTTTTTACAACCAAAGCAATGACAAATTTGCTTATCTTCAGAAACTGTAAATGAAGGTGTTTTTTCATCATGAAAAGGACACAAACCTATATAATTGCGCCCTCTTTTTTCTAATTTAACGTATTCACTTACCAAATCTAAGATATCAGTTTTTTCTTTTATTTCATTAATCACGGATTGTTCTATTCGCAATTTCGATCACCTATTACTTGTTAGTCGTCAAATTATAACGCTTTTTTGTTTCAAAAGATATTATTTTGATTGACGCTGTTCTATAAGTGCAATAACATCATTTGCAGTTTCCTCAATCGCCTTGTCAGAAACATCGATAACAGGACATCCTACCCGTGCAACAATGTCTTCGAAGTATTTAATTTCTTCTTTAATTCTAGCGTCGGTTGCATAACGTGCAGAATCTCCTAAGCCAAGTTGTTTTAAACGTTGCTTTCGAATACGATTTAATTTATCTTCACTAATTTTAAGTGCAATACATTTTGCAGGATCTATTTCAAATAGTGCATCAGGCGGTGTAACCTCTGGTACAATTGGCACATTCATTACTTTATAACTACGATGAGCAAGATATTGAGATAGCGGTGTTTTCGATGTTCTTGAAATACCTATGAGCACGATATCTGCTTTTGGCAAACCTTTTGGATCTTTACCATCATCATATTTTACAGCAAATTCAATCGCATCTATTTTTTTAAAATAAGCATCGTCCAATCGATGAACCATTCCAGGCTCATAATAAGGTGTTTGTTCAACTGACTCTGATAATATACTCATCAATGGACCCATAATATCAACAGACTGAATCTGTTTATCTTTAAGTTCTGCTTCCATATATTTGCGCATTTCAGGTTTAACTAATGTATAAACAATGATAGCCTTTGTGTCATGCGCAACTTGAATGACTTCATCAATATTTTCAAACGATTCGATATAAGGATATCTTAAAAATTCATTTTTGCATTGTTTAGGATTAAATTGAGACACACAAGCCCGTGCCACGAGTTCAGCTGTCTCTCCAATTGAATCTGAGGCAATAATAATCTTTATATTTTCCATTAATGTATACCACCTATTCTTTAAATAAAGATACAAAAAGTTTTGTTATTGTTGTTTTTGAAATACGACCCACAACTTCGTATTTATTATTGTCTTTTTTTCTAACTACAGGTAAAGCATCAATTTCTTTTTCTATCATTTGATTTGCAGCATATACGACTAATTCCGATTCCTCTAAATATGTGACGTTTGGCATTCTTGTCATATTGATACTAATCGGCATAGTATGTATATCCTCACCAATCATAGAAGCGCGTAATAAATCTTTGCGAGAACAAATGCCTATAAAATCATTATTGTTATTCACAATGAACAATGTGCTCGCATCTTCTAAGAAAATCGTGCAAATGGCATCGTAAACAGTCATATCTCCCTTTACTACAACTGGATGTGACATGTAATCTTTGACATTATATTGGCGCAATTGATCTTTAAATATTTTATTTTTAGATTTACCAGAATAAAAATAGCCAACGCGAGGTCGTGCTTCTAAAAAACCAGACATAGTTAAAATAGCTAAATCAGGTCTTAAAGTTGCTCGTGTAAGATTTAGGTGTTCAGCAATATGCTCACCAGTGATAGGTCCTTCATGCTTAACAATATCAATTATTTGCTCTTGCCTTTTACTAAGTTCTATAGGTCTTCACCCCTCTTAATTTCTATTATATTATAACTGTAAATGGTTGTTGCTACAAATACATATAAATACTTGCTTAAAAAAATACTTTCAATTAGAATGAACTTAAGCGAGTTAAGGACGGTGCAAGCTTAACGATGACATTGGCATAACAATTTGATAAGTAAAGAGAGTGGCTACACTAATTTGGGTGGAACCGCGGGTTAATATGTTAATAAACGAATATTTATTATTCGGTTAAAAATAATGACTCGTCCCAAAGATGGAGATATATTATATCAACGTCTTTGGGACGTTTTTGTGTACAAGGAGAGGATAAGCATATGGTAAAAGATATGGATACAATTGTTTCGTTAGCAAAGCACAGAGGGTTTGTATTCCCTGGCAGTGATATATACGGAGGGCTTTCAAATACATGGGATTATGGGCCTCTTGGTGTAGAATTAAAAAATAACGTTAAAAAAGCATGGTGGCAAAAATTTATTACACAATCACCTTATAACGTCGGGATTGATGCAGCGATTTTAATGAATCCTAAAACTTGGGAAGCTTCTGGACATTTAGGTAATTTTAATGACCCTATGATTGATAATAAAGATAGTAAAATTCGTTATCGTGCAGACAAACTAATTGAAGATTATATGCAACAACAAAAAGGAGACGAAAACTTTATTGCTGATGGCTTGAGTTTTGATGAAATGAAGCGCATTATCGATGAAGAAGGCATTGTTTGTCCTGTAAGTGGTACTGCAAATTGGACAGATATTCGTCAATTTAACCTTATGTTTAAAACTTTCCAAGGTGTAACAGAAGATTCAACAAATGAAATTTTCTTACGTCCAGAGACTGCGCAAGGTATTTTTGTTAATTACAAAAATGTGCAACGCTCTATGCGTAAAAAGTTGCCATTTGGTATTGGTCAAATAGGTAAATCATTCCGTAATGAAATTACACCAGGTAACTTTATTTTTAGAACAAGAGAATTTGAACAAATGGAATTAGAATTCTTCTGTAAGCCTGGCGAAGAAATCGAATGGCAGAACTATTGGAAAACTTTTGCTAGTCAGTGGTTAAAAGACTTAAATATTAGTGAAGAAAATATGCGTTTAAGAGACCATGATGAAGATGAGTTATCTCACTATTCTAACGCTACGACTGATATAGAATATAAATTCCCATTTGGTTGGGGTGAATTATGGGGTATTGCAAGCCGTACTGACTTCGACTTAAAACAACATAGTGAGCATTCAGGAGAAGATTTTAAATATCATGATCCTGAAACAAATGAGAAATATATTCCTTATTGTATCGAACCGTCTCTTGGTGCTGACCGTGTAACATTAGCGTTCTTGTGTGATGCCTATGATCAAGAAGGTGTTGAAGGCAGTAAAGACGCTCGTACGGTTCTTCATTTCCACCCTGCTTTAGCGCCGTATAAAGCAGCAGTGTTACCATTGAGTAAAAAGCTTTCAGGAGAAGCGATTAAGATTTTTGAAGATTTAAGTTCAAAATTTGCTATTGATTTTGATGAATCCCAATCAATTGGTAAGCGATATCGTCGACAAGATGAAATTGGAACACCTTATTGTATTACATTTGACTTTGATTCATTAGAAGACAATCAAGTAACTGTTCGTGATCGTGATTCTATGGATCAAGTACGTATGCCGATTGCTGAATTAGAAGCATTTTTAACAGAAAAAGTTAAATTTTAAGATATACGTAAAGGTTAATACTTGCTAATTCTGTGCGCAATAGATTATCAATAGCTAAATAAAACCTCCCGTAAAAAGATTGTCTAGAAATGGACAACAGTTATGGGAGGTTTTAATAGTTATTTGGGTTCTAATCTATTGAGTTGATTAATTAATTTTTGACTTTTAAAAAATACACCAGCATATTCTCTATATAACATAATCATAAAGTCAGACATTTCGTTTATAATCTCTTGATGGATGCTAAGTTGATTCATTTTTTCAATGGGTAATTGTTGTAATATATTTAACAGGTACAAGGTTTTATTTGATATTAATAAGGCATGTGGATCTCGATAAGCTGCTTCTTGTGAAATAGCACCATGAAATTTAAAACTGTACCCTATTAAGTTAGACGGATTAGTTGAACCAGTTATGACACAATGGTTAAAGTTTGCGGAAAAGCCATATTTATGCATACATTTCAACATCGTAATTATCGACATTAGCTGTGCAGAAGTACCTGCAGTAATTTTTGTTAAAACAAAATGCAATAATTCATAATAATATTTTGAAATTTCTTGATCGTCCATGGCTTTGTCTATAATTTCAGCACTAAGTGATGCGTAGCTATGTGTGTATAAATCAAGCCTTAACTCGTAATGCTGATTTATAACATCAATAGAATTAAGGGTTCCCATTCCACGCCATTGGTTATAAATAAATAAGCCATACACAAATAATTGTGTATGAGCTTGAAAACCACTTTTGGCTTTTTTTGCACGACGTACCATTAAGGGTACTTTAGCGCCATGTTCATTAAGGATAGTAATTACTTTATCTGATTCACCATAATCCACAGACTTAATAATAATCCCTTTTTGTTTCATGAGCATAAATAACACCCACTCTCTGTTTAATCTTGGTCTTCAATATATCCAATTTGACGTATAAAATTCACTTTATTTCTCCAATCCTTTTGAACTTTTACCCACAATTCTAAATATACTTTGGAACCAAGTAACATTTCAATATCATGACGTGCACGTTTACCTACTTCTTTTAATTTTTTTCCACCTTTACCAATAACGATTCCTTTTTGAGAATCACGTTCAACATATATCGTTGCTTCAATGCGAACACGATCTTCATTTTCTTTAATCATTCTATCGACATTCACGCCAATAGCATGAGGGATTTCTTCGCTAGTTAAGTGTAATATTTTTTCACGAATGATTTCACTAACAACAAATTGTTCGGGATGGTCTGAAATTTGATCGTCAGGATAATACTTTGGTCCTTCTGGTAAATGGCTTTTAAGCACATCTATAAAATGGTCAACATTAAGTCCTTCTAATGCTGAAATAGGTACTATCTCAGTGAAGTTCATATATTTTTGATAAGCTTCGATACGTGGCATCAAAGAATCTGGATGTACTAAATCAATTTTATTTAATACTAAAAATACGGGTGTCTTCACATTACGTAGCATGTCCATGATATATTCATCACCACGTCCGATATCTTCGTTTACATTGACCATAAACATGATAGCATCAATTTCAGACAATGTATTTTTAGCCACGCGCATCATATAATCACCAAGCTTATGCTTTGGCTTATGAATACCTGGTGTATCGATAAAAATAATTTGCGCATCATCTCGCGTCATTACGCCTTGAATTTTATTACGCGTTGTTTGAGCTTTATCTGACATTATTGCTATTTTATGGCCAATCACTCTATTAACAAATGTTGATTTACCAACATTTGGTCGACCTATAATTGAAACAAAACCTGATTTATGTACTGTCATTAATTTTCTAAATCCTTTCCGGAAAATCCAAATGGTAACAATTCTGAAACTGAGGAAGCACGCATTTCACCTGTATTATTTGTCATATATATGGGCATATCATCATCACATAATTCTTTTAAAACTTGTCTACAAATACCACATGGCGATGTTGGTTTTATACTATTAACTGTCACAGTTATTGATTCAAAATCCCCAGGCTGATATCCAAGAGCGATTGCTGCGGCAAGACTGGATTGTTCTGCACAAATTGTTGCAGGATAAGATGCATTTTCAACATTGGCACCATAAAACCCTCTGCCATCCTTAGTTTTCAAATAAGCGCCTACTTTAAATTGACTATAAGGCGTGTAAGCGTTACTTTGAGCTTTTTGAGCTTCTTCAAAATAATGTTGTTGATAACTCATTGTAACAAACTCCTTTACGAAAATATATGAGGAATAAAAATAATTAGTCCAGTAATAATAGCAAAGATAGATACTAGCATGACACTAAAAGCCGCGATATCTTTGGCGTACTTTGCAAACTCATGATAATCCAATGTTACTAAATCAACAACAAATTCTATAGCCGTATTCAGTGCTTCTAATGTTAAGACAAGAAATATGGATAATAGGATAAAAAGCCACTCATATCTGTTAAGTTGAAAGACAAATCCTAAAACAATAACAAGTATTGAAATGATAAGATGAAGTAAGAAATTATGGTCTTTAACAAGCAGTGCTTTAAAACCATTAAAGGCGTATCTAAAACGTTTAAACTCTTTAATCTCTCGTCAGTCCATATGCAGTTAATATTGTTTCTTGCCGACCAAACATTTTCTTTTCATCTTCTTCATTCATATGATCATAGCCTAATAAATGTAAAAATCCATGAAGAGCAAGAAAGCCTAACTCTCGTTCAAATGAATGACCATATGTCGTAGCTTGTTCTTGTGCTACATCTGTACATATAATAATATCACCTAGTACGCGAGGTATCTCCAAGCCTGTTATTTCAGGTTCATCCTCTTCCAAAGCAAAGGATATAACATCGGTTACTTTATCTTTATCTCGATATATTTTATTAATTTGTTGAATTTCTTCTTTATCTACAAATGTCACGGATAATTCTGCATCTTGTGTAATACCTTCTTGTTCTTTTGCAAAGTTAAGTAAATCGTCAATTTGTTGAAACCATGCTTCATCAACCATTTGCGTGTGGTCACTAAAATCTATGGTAAACATGTTTATTTTACCTCCCCATCATATCTTGCGATAATTTTACCTACTAAAGGATGTCTAACAACATCGGATTGATCCAAATTCATAATATGAATACCATTTACCCCTTGCAATTTGCTTATAGCTTCTTTCAAACCACTTTTAACGCCTTTAGGTAAATCAATTTGGGTTTGATCTCCAGTAACAACCATTTTTGAATCGAAGCCTAACCTTGTTAAAAACATTTTCATTTGTGCATGTGTTGTGTTTTGTGCTTCATCTAAAATCACAAAGGCATCATCTAATGTACGACCTCTCATATAAGCAAGTGGTGCAATTTCAATAATTCCTCTTTCAATAAAACGTGCTGTTTGTTCACGACCTAATACCGTATTTAAGCCATCATATAATGGTCTTAAGTAAGGATCTACTTTTTCTTTTAAATCACCTGGTAAAAATCCTAAAGATTCACCAGCTTCAACAGCAGGGCGTGTTAGCACAATGCGTTTGACTTTCCCTTTTCGTAATTGTTTAGCTGCATAAACAACAGCTAAAAATGTTTTTCCAGTGCCAGCAGGACCCACGCCAAAAACTAAATCATTTCGTTGCATTGCATTGACATACATACGTTGTCCCATAGTTTTTGCACGAATGGTTTTACCATATGCATCTTTTGTAATTTCATCCTCATATAAATCTAATAAAAATTGCAAAGTATTATTATCAGCCATTTTAATAGCAGCTTCTACGTCTTTAAGTGTAATAACATGGCCGAGTTCTATAACTTTTAATAAATTTTTAAGAATTTGTTCTGCCTTTTCAACATGCTCCAGACGTTCGCCTTTAACAGCAATTTCTTGACCTCTGGCATGTATGACAACATCATATGCATCCTCTAGCGCTTTTAAATGCTCATCATTATTTCCGATTAAAGCTTGAGATTGATTAATGTTGTCGATTTGAATTATTTCTGGCATAAACGGGCTCCTTTACAAGTAACATTATTTATCAAATTTTTACTGCATGATATAAATAGGTCAATTTATGATTATTATATCATGATAACTAGATAACCTTGGATGTGAAAATTATTAAAACTCACTTTCAATAAAAGTTTACTAAACAATCCATATTGATACAAATTAATGTGTTTGTAAATTTAAAAAAGATTGGCTAATGGGCTCAAAATATAAAAAATAACATATCCCACTACATACAATTTAATTAGTGGAATATGTTATATATTATAATTGCTTTGGTTTATTCAATATTTCTTGCCAAATTAAACCATTAACTACAGGATTGTTATCAAATTGTAGTGCTTGATGGGTCATATTTTGTTCGATTGATTTGGTGTTTAGCAATTGCTTTAAGCGATATTGTTTAGCTCTAGGTGATAAATATTTATCGCTAATAATTTCTTTTGCTTTTTGCTCAATCATTGCGAGTTGCTTTTCTTTTTCATTATCAATATCTAAACGAACACGTTTTAAATCATCCATAAGTGTATGTTCTAAATCTTGATTTGAAGGCTGCTTATTCACAACATCTCTTGATGATGGCTGTGTTTGTAAGGTATCATTATTGCTATTTTGAGATTGTGTTAGTTGCCTTGATGATCTTTGAACTGTAGGACGTGCTTTATCTTGTGTTTCCACCTTAATCTCTCGTTCTAATTTACGATCTTTATACACAGGTTGAGAGGTATTTTTATCGTGTTGTACTTTTTTATGTTTCGTATGTTCACCTGAAATTTCTTCATTCATTTCATTTAGCTTATCTCCAACTTTATCTAAGAACGAACCTTTTTGTGGTTGACGTGATGTTGGTTTAGACTGAGCTTTCTTTTTAGGTGGTTTTTGATTCTGACGTTGTTTATGACTCTTATCCCCCATCGCACTGATAATTGAAATGATGACCGAAATAGCAAATATGAGAATACCAATGTTCATGACATCACCCCTTTAATTATTTTGGTGATTCTGGGTCTTCTTTGTCTGTATGTTTATTGATAGCATTTCTCATTCCTGTATCAGCTTCTATATTTTTTAAATTATAATAGTCTTTGACACCTAAATTACCGTTGCGTAGTGCTTCTGCCATAGCAAGAGGTACTTCAGATTCTGCCTCAACAACTTTTGCACGCATTTCTTGTACACTTGCTTTCATTTCTTGTTCTTTAGCTACTGCCATCGCGCGACGTTCTTCGGCTTTAGCTTGAGCAATGTTTTTATCTGCTAGTGCCTGCTCAGTTTGTAAATCAGCACCAATATTTTTACCGATATCTACGTCAGCAATGTCAATGGATAAAATTTCAAAGGCTGTACCTGAATCTAAACCTTTGCTTAATACAGTTTTAGAAATATTATCTGGATTTTCAAGAACTTGTGTATGATGTTCACTTGAACCGATAGTTGAAACAATACCTTCACCTACACGAGCAATAATTGTTTCTTCACCAGCACCACCGACTAATCGAGAAATATTAGCTCGAACCGTAATACGTGCTTTAGCTCTAACTTCGATACCATTCATAGCCACACCAGTAATAAAAGGTGTTTCTATAACTTTAGGATTAACAGACATTTGAACAGCTTGTAATACATCACGACCGGCTAAGTCAATCGCAGCACCGCGTTCAAACGGTAGATTTATATCTGCACGTTGCGCAGCGATGTTTGCATCAACAACTCTATCAACGTTACCACCAGCTAAGTAGTGAGATTCTAACTGATTAGTTGTTAAGTTTAAACCAGCTTTATGTGCTTTTATTAATGGCGCAATTACTTTTCTAGGCGAAACGCGACGTAAACGCATACCAATGAGTGTTCCGATTCCAACCTTAACGCCTGCTGCAATTGCTGAAATCCACAGTCCAACTGGAACAAATGAAAATAAAATAAGAATTGCTACAAGAATTATAATAGCAATTACAATAAATCCAATACTAAACATTAAATCACTCCTATAAATTAATCTATCTCTCTTACTACAACTCGAGTGCCTTCTACTTCTAATATTTTGACATCTTTATTTCTTAAAATAAATGAACCATCTGACACAGCATCTATTCTTTCATCATTTATTAAAATAATGCCTGCTGGACGTAAGTCTGTAGAAGTACGAGCTATTTTGCCAACTAAGTGAGAACGGTCATCGTGAGATCTATAACCAGCTTCAGCATTTGTCGAATCTTTAAGTACAACTTTTTCAAAAAAAGATATTTTTCGATTTAAAAGTTTTACTAAAATGACCCATTCAACAATACTAAGAATAACTGCAATAATGACATTGAATAACATAATAAACAAGTTATCACCAAGCATTATTAAGCTTAATGAGATTAGAACTATGCCAAAAAAGCCTATTACTGCACCTACAATAAAGAGCTCTATGATAACAAAAATTACCCCTATGCCAAATAAAATTACCGATATCAAATTGACGTCGCCATTGATGAGAAATCCTAAAAATAATAGTAATAAACATAATGCTGCAACTACACCTATTAAATTAATTTTAGGAGAGTATAATTGATATAAAAATCCTAAAAATATAGCGACTGTCAGAATAAGTGTCATCAATGGATGTGTAAGAATTTGAGCTACATCAAATATCCAAGAGACATCAGAAGAAAAGTTCAGCAAGAAAAAGGTATGTATTCCATTTATAACTGTCATAAATTCACCTCGCTCCCATTTTGATTATACATGAATCATGACTAAGATTATAGGGATATAAAAGAGAATCTATAAGATTTCCAACAACAATATATTAAATAAATGAATAATAGCTGGTATTTATTTTTAACGATATAATGAGTCTGATAAAATCAACAACCTAAATAATAAAGTTTAATGATTTTTGAAATGCATTTAGAATTTTTAATTATATTTTTTATATTGTAATATCACTTGTATAATATGTTGTTATCACTTAACCCCTGCTTGGTACTACTTTCTCTACAGTTCCATGAAACGATAATTCATATTCAAATATACTTTTGCAATACATCATTAAAATATATGAAAAGATAATAACTTTGCAAACTAAAAAACAAAAGTATAACAAAATGGCAATTTCTACGTTATTTCAATAGAAATTGCCATTTTTCGTTGGTTGGAACCTATTTATAGTCCTAACCTTATATATAATTAACATTCGTGTTGAGGGAGTCAACAGAGCTATTAATTATTTGAATTTACGTTTACGCGCAGCTTCAGATTTCTTTTTACGTTTAACACTAGGTTTTTCGTAAAATTCACGTTTACGTACTTCTTGAATTGTACCGCTTTTTGATACTGAACGTTTAAATCTACGTAACGCATCTTCAAGTGATTCGTTTTTACGTACTACTGTTTTAGACATCTGTATTTCCCTCCCTCCAAATATCAACGGAACTTTAATAATTATGTGCATAGTACAATAGACTATGCTTTATTTAGTATAATATATCTCCATTGTGCGGTCAATTAGTAAAGCGCGGAAAGTTTACATTAGTACTTCTTGCTCAGATAAATTAGAAGCATGTTCAACTACTCTTAATGCTTCACCTTTATTTAGCGGATAATCAGCATGTACAATCTTTACTTTGACAATTTGACCTATCAATGATTCATCACCATCAAATTGTACTTTCATGTAGTTATCTGCATAACCAACCAGTGAACCATGGAAACTACCTTTTTCTTCAGGAATAACTTCCAATACGTCATCTTCAAACTTAGAAGCATATTCTTTAGCTAATTGATCACTTAAAGCAATTAATTTGTGAACACGTTCATTTTTAACATCTTCATCAATCTGATTATCCATACGAGCAGCAGGTGTACCGATTCGTGAAGAATATGGAAATACATGTAATTCAGAAAACTTATGTTTTGCTATAAAATCAAAGGTTTCTTGAAACTCTTCATCAGTTTCTCCAGGAAAACCTACTATAACATCACTTGTCACTGCCAAATCTGGCAACGCTTTATGAAGTTTTGATAGACGTTCTGAAAAATGTTCCATCGTGTATTTACGTCGCATACGTTTAAGCACGCTATCTGAACCTGATTGTAACGGAATATGCAAATGACGGACAACTTTATTAGATTTTTCAATGACATCAATCACTTCATCTGTTAGTTGACTGGCTTCAATTGAAGAAATACGAATTCTTTCTAGACCATCAATCGTTTCTAAATCGCGTAACAGTTGTGCTAGATTATAGTTTTTCAAGTCTTGACCGTAACCACCAGTGTGAATACCAGTGAGCACAATCTCTTTATAACCTGCATTGACAAGCGTTGTGGCTTGTTCAACAACCTTTTTCGGATCTCTAGAACGCATTAAACCTCGAGCCCATGGTATGATGCAAAATGTACAGAAATTATTACAGCCTTCTTGAATTTTTAATGAAGCACGTGTACGATCTGTAAAATACGGTACATCTAATTCCTCATAGGTGCGATTTTTCATAATGTTTCCTACACCATTAATAGGTTGGCGCTCTTTTTGAAACTCATCTATATATGATAGTAATTTATGACGGTCTTGCGTACCAACTACAACATCAACGCCTGGAATTTCCATAATTTCTGCTGATGATGTTTGTGCATAACAACCAGTGACGCATATAACTGCATCAGGATTTTTTCTAATAGCACGACGTATGACTTGTCGACTTTTTTTATCTCCAGTATTTGTAACCGTACATGTGTTAATAACATACACATCTGCATTGGTTTCAAAATCTACTCTTTCATAATTTGCTTCTTTAAATAATTGCCAAATTGCTTCTGTTTCATAATGGTTTACTTTACAACCTAATGTATGAAAAGCTACCGTTGACATGTCATTCACCCCAATAATTCATTTTCATAGCTCATTGCACTTAGTGCATACAATGGTGCTGTTTCTGCCCTTAAAATTCTAGGTCCTAAACCTACTGTGTGACTATTATCCTTAAACATCTCGATTTCTGACTCTGTTAACCCACCTTCGGGACCAAATATCATTAAAACGCGATCGTTTGGCTTAAAACATTGTAATAATTGTCTGAAATGGCTTCTTTCATTTTGCTTTGCTTGTTCTTCATATGCAATCAGAATATAGTCATAATGACTTATTTTATCATAAACGGATTTCAAATTCGACATGTACTTTACTGAAGGTATAGTAAGTCGATAACTTTGCTCGGCAGCTTCTTTGACAATTTTTTGCCATCTATCAATTTTCTTCATAGCTTTTGTTTGATTTAGTTTCACAACCGAGCGCGCCATATCTACTGCCCAAAACTCATTGGCACCTAGCTCTGTAGCTTTTTGAAGCATCCACTCATACTTATCTGCCTTAATGAGCCCACTACAAATTGTTACATACAGAGGTAATTCAGTATGTATGTCTAATTTGACTTTCGGCATTATTTGAATATATTCATCATTAATATCTGTAATTTCACACTCGAATACGCTTTGATTTTGGAATGTAATAATGATATGATCTCCAACACAATTGCGCATAACATTAATAATATGATGACGGTCATTTTTATCTCGAATAAAAAAACGCTGACCGTCATCAGCGTTTTCGTTAATAAAGTATCGTTGCAACTTATTCACTCACTTTCTGACCAACAAGGCATACCCATCCATTATTTTGTTCAATTGAAATGATATCAAAGCCAACCTGTTTCATGTGTGCTTCTATTTCTAAATGTTTTTCAGTGATAATACCAGACGTTATAAAATAACCATCTTCATTTAATGTATTATAAGCATCTTCTATCATTTCATCAATAATATGAGCTAAAATATTTGCAATGACTACATCGTATTTTTTAGTTTCATCTTTGAGTAAATTACCAGTGTTTGCTTCAATAACAGCTTCACAGTGATTCTTTTTAAAGTTCTCTATTGCTACTTTAATTGCCATATCATCAATATCTATCGCTTTGATGTGCCGTACACCTAATAAATGGCATGCAATACTCAAGATTCCAGATCCAGTTCCGACATCAATGACATTTTTGTCAGAGGAAACGTATTTCTCTATAGCGTGTAAGCACATACTTGTCGTTGGGTGATCACCCGTACCAAAAGCCATACCAGGATCTAATTCAATACAGAGTTCCTCGTTACTATCTTTGGTATAGGTTTCCCAACTGGGTACAATTGTAAATCGTTTCGAAGCTCTAAAAGGATGGAAATAGTTTTTCCATTCATTCTCCCAATCTTCTTCAGCCACAGGTTGCGTATTATAAGTAAAAACTGTGGTATCTAATTCGGTTAAATTTAAAATTTCTTTTTTTATTTGTGTTGCTAAAGACTTTGTAAATTTAATTTCGTTAAAATAGGCCTTCAAACGGACGCCAAATTCAGGATAATCTTCAGATTTTAATTCATAAATTTCACCGTATTTATCGGCAGGTGGTTGTATCAAGTCATGAGAATCTTCAATAACAACACCATTTGAACCGAAATTTTCTAAAATGTTAGTGACTAAAGGTTCTACTTCATGGTTAACTACGATTGAGAGCTCTACCCAATTCATTGCTTATTCACCTCTGAAAAATTTACGTGCTTTATCTTTAAAATTAGAATGTTGTTCTTTAATTTCTTCTCCACTAACTTCAGCAAATTCTCGCATTAATTCTTTTTGTTTTTCATTTAATTTTGTTGGTGTTACAACTTTAATATTAACGAATAAGTCGCCATAACCGTAGCCATGAACATTTTTAATACCTTTATCTTTAAGTCTAAATTGTTTACCCGTTTGTGTACCTGAAGGAATAGTTAACATGACATTGCCTTTTAACGTTGGTACTTTTATTTCATCTCCAAGGGCAGCTTGTGGGAAACTAATGTTCAAGTTGTAATAAATGTCGTCGCCATCACGTTCAAATTTCTTAGAAGGACGAACACGGAAAACAACATATAAATCACCGTTAGGGCCACCGTTCTCACCTGGAGAACCTTCACCACCTAAGCGAATTTGTTGTTCGTTGTCAACGCCTTCAGGCACGTTAACTTCTAGTTTAACTACTTTGTTTTCAGTACCTTTACCATGACATGTTGGACATGGTTCTTCAAATTCTTGACCAGTACCTTGACATTTAGGGCAAGTTTGTTCAGTTCTTACACGACCAAGTATAGTATTTTGTTCAACAGAAGTACGGCCTGATCCCTTACAGTAACTACATGTTTTTTTGCTGGTTCCTGGTTTAGCACCTTCACCATTACATGTATGACATTTTACATCTTTTCTAATAGATATCTCTTTTGTTGCACCAAATACTGCTTCTTCAAAATCAATAGTCATTGTATATTGTAAATCATCGCCTTTACGTGGGGCGTTAGGATCTCGTTGTCTAGATCCTCCAAAGAAAGAACTGAAGATATCCTCGAAACCACCGCCGAAGCCACTGAAATCTTGACCACCAAATCCTTGGTTGCCGAAACCTCCTTGAGGACCACTATGGCCAAATTGATCATAATTAGCTCGTTTATTATCATCACTTAAAATTTCATAGGCCTCAGAAATTTCTTTGAATTTTTCATCTGCACCTTCTTCTTTGTTGATATCAGGATGATATTTTTTTGATAATTTTCGGTATGCTTTTTTTATTTCATCTTTTGAGGCATCTTTGCTGACACCTAATACTTCATAGTAATCTCTTTTATTGGCCAATTCATCTCGCTCCTTTTAATTGATAAATTTTTAAGCACTTACTACTGTTTAATGCTGTTTGAGAGGCGAATGTCATTTAAACTAACATGTTAAATAAAAAGTCAAAGCCAATGCTCAATTGACTTTGACTTTTTGGCTGTCAGTTTATATATAGTCTTACTATTTAAAATGGTATATGACTTATTTATAAACGATTAGCTATTATTTTTTATCTTCGTCATCTTTAACTTCTTTAAATTCAGCATCTTCAACAGTGCTATCGTTTTGTTGGTTACCTTCAGCACCTTGAGCTTGTTGCGCTTGTTGTTGTGCTTGTTGATAAACTTTAGCAGATAATTCTTGAACTACTTTTTCAAGTTCTTCTTTTTTAGCTTTAATGTCATCAATGTCTTGACCTTCTAATGCAGATTTAAGAGCATCTTTTTTCTCTTCTGCATTTTTCTTATCATCTTCGCTAATATTGTCGCCTAAGTCTTTAATTGTTTTTTCAACTTGGAATACTAAACTATCAGCTTCATTTCTTAAGTCAACTTCTTCACGACGTTTTTTATCTGCTTCAGCATTTTCTTCAGCATCTTTTACCATACGATCAATTTCTTCATCAGATAAAGAAGAGCTAGATTGGATTGTAATATTTTGTTCTTTATTAGTACCTAAGTCTTTAGCAGTTACGTTAACAATACCATTTTTATCGATATCAAATGTAACTTCGATTTGAGGTATGCCACGTGGAGCTGGTGGAATATCAGTTAATTGGAATCTGCCAAGTGTTTTGTTGTCAGAAGCCATAGGACGTTCACCTTGTAACACATGAATATCAACTGATGGTTGGTTATCAGCAGCAGTTGAATAAACTTGTGATTTAGATGTTGGGATTGTAGTATTACGTTCAATTAACGTATTCATACGACCGCCCATGATTTCGATACCTAATGATAATGGCGTTACATCTAATAATACAACGTCTTTAACATCACCAGTGATAACACCACCTTGAATAGCAGCACCCATCGCTACGACTTCGTCAGGATTTACACCTTTATGTGGTTCTTTACCGATTTCTTTTTTAACTGCTTCTTGTACAGCTGGAATACGTGTTGAGCCACCTACTAAGATAACTTCATCAATTTCTGATGTTGATAAGCCAGCATCTTTTAACGCTTGACGTGTTGGTTCCATAGTACGTTTAATTAATGAATCAGCTAATTCTTCAAATTTAGAACGAGTTAAGCTAATTTCTAAGTGTAATGGACCATTTGCTCCAGCAGAGATGAATGGTAATGAAATTTGGGTTTGTGATACACCTGATAAATCTTTTTTAGCTTTTTCAGCTGCATCTTTAAGACGTTGTAATGCCATTTTATCTTGAGACAAATCGACACCGTTTTCTTTTTTAAATTCAGATACTAAATAATCGATAATGACTTGGTCAAAGTCGTCACCACCAAGTTTATTGTCACCAGCAGTTGAAAGTACTTCGAATACACCGTCACCTAATTCAAGAATAGAAACGTCAAATGTACCGCCACCTAAGTCGAATACTAATACTTTTTGATCTTTTTCAGTTTTATCTAAGCCATAAGCTAATGCTGCAGCTGTAGGTTCATTGATGATACGTTCTACTTCTAAGCCAGCGATTTTACCAGCATCTTTAGTAGCTTGACGTTCACTATCATTGAAGTATGCTGGAACAGTAATTACTGCTTTATCAACTTTTTCTCCTAAATAACTTTCAGCCGTATTTTTTAAGTTTTGTAAAATCATAGCTGAAATTTCTTGAGGTGTGTATGATTTTCCTTCAATATCTACTTTATAATCTGAACCCATGTGACGTTTAATTGATTGAACAGTGTTTGGGTTAGTGATTGCTTGACGTTTTGCAACTTCACCAACTTGTGTTTCACCGTTTTTAAATGCAACAACAGATGGTGTTGTGCGGGCACCTTCAGGATTTTGAATTACTTTAGGCTCGTCACCTTCTAAAATAGCGACACATGAATTTGTTGTACCTAAGTCGATTCCAATTACTTTACTCATAATAAAATTCCTCCAATGTTCGTTTTGTAATATATTTGGTTATTTTCGTCAACGTTTTATTGATTTACTTTAACCATTGATGGTCTTAATACGCGATCTTTCAATTTGTACCCCTTTTGCAGTTCTTGAGTAATTTCACCAGATTCATAATCTGGATTATCATCTTGAACTACAGCTTGGTGCACATTAGGATCAAATGTTTGACCTTCAGTTTCAATCACTTCAAGACCATTGTCTTTTAAAGCTCTTAATAAGCTTTCATGAACCATTTGAACACCTTTTTGCAGCGATTTAAATGATTCATCATTACCTTCAATTTGTAATGCACGTTCAATGTTATCAATCGTAGGTAAAATATCGGTTAACACGCTTTGAGCTTTGTATGCACGATTTGTTTCATTTTCTTTTTGAATACGACGTTTATAATTTTCAAACTCTGCATATAATCTCAAATATTTTTCTTCATTATCATTAGCTAATTGTTCTAGCTCGTTAATTTTTTCTTCTTGTGGATCAATTTTTTCAGATTCATTGTTTGCTTCTTCTGGTTGATTCTGTTCTGAACTTTGATCAGCTTGACTTGCTTCATCGTCAGTTTCCGTAGCATTAACAGTGTGATCTGTTTGTTCTACTTCTTCAGCATTATTTTGTTTCACTGATTCTTTTTCTTCTGCCATTTTCTGCCCTCCGAAATAATCCAAATTACTACCAAATTCTACTGAGTAATTGAATTACATTTTGATAATGCATTGCTGTTGGTCCAATAACAGCAATCTGACCTTTGAGCGAATCATCGAAGTGATAGTCACTTGCAATAATTGAAATATCGCTCAGATTTGCGTCAATCTCCTTGCCAATTTTGACATCTACTTGAGAGTTTGCAAAATCATCTAAAAGTTCCATAATTCGATTTGATTCAATATATTGTAGAATAGGTTGAATTGATGAAACATTCGTTTCATTTAACGCATTGATTAGTTTAACCTTTCCACCCATGTAAATGCTATTACTTTGTTTATGAATATGTTGCCTCATCATTGTTATGACTTTAATAATAAAGTTCTTTTCGCTATCTGACTGCGAAAATCGGTTTAACTCGGCCATTAAATTAAAAGTGCGCTGGCGATTAAAATAATCACTAATAAAACTTGAAATTTGAACCAATCGAGCACTAGATAATTTATCTTTAGTTGCAATATGAACATTTTCTACATGACCTGATGAAAAAATCATAATAAGAATAACAAGTAATGGGTTAGCTTGAATCAAATGAACTTTATTTAGTACATCCAGTTTGTGATTTGGACGAATAACCAAAGTTGCGTATTGAGATTCAGTTGACAACTCATTTGCAAAATAACTCAATGCCGATGAAATATCGTAGTGATTTTCAATCAACAATTGATGAAAACGTTGTTCTTTTTTAAACGTTTGATGAGATGTATCTTCTAATAATTGATTAACATAAAATCTAAAACCTTCTTCAGATGGAATACGTCCAGATGAGGTATGTGTCTTCTCAATGAAGTTTAAATCCTCTAAAAATTTCATTTCATTTCTAATGGTTGCCGGACTAACATCAAGATGATGATTTTCAATTAAGGTTTTAGAACCAATTGGTTGTCCAAAATCAACATAATCTTCAACAATCGCATTTAAAATGCTTAATTGTCTATCAGTAATCATGTTTCCACCTCATTAGCACTCTTTTCTTCCAAGTGCTAATTATAATTTATCAAATTGGTCAAAGTAAGTCAATGTTAAAGGCTTGGATTTGTAAAAAAATTTTTAGCTTAATAAAAATGCTTCAAATACTTCATTACCAATGACTTTTCCGCGTTCAGTTAATGCGAGATAGTTACTATTTTGTTTAATTAATTCCTTTTGACTTAAATCATGAATTGTTTGACCAAAGACTTGATAAATGGATTGGTCAAATTTTTGTTTGAAACGGATAATATTAACGCCCTTATTCATTCTTAAACCTAAAAACATTTCTTCTTCCATTTGTTCTTTGATTGTAGGTATTGTGAAAGATAACATTGGAGGTTTATCAGCTTGTACTGCTTTGATATAGTGATTTACTGGATTAACATTGGTATATCTTTTGCCATTTACATAGCCACTTGCGCCGGCGCCAAAACCATAGTATTCCTCGTTTTTCCAATAGGTCATATTGTGCGTAGAAGCATGACCTTTTTCAGCAAAGTTCGATATTTCATATTGCTGAAACTTTGAGTGATTTAAACGATGCATTAAATACTGATACATATCAGCGCCTAAATCTTCATTTGGTAATTTTAGTTTTCCCTTACGATATAAGTTATAAAATTGAGTTTTTGGTTCTAAAATCAAACCATAACTCGAGATATGATTTATATCCATACTAAGCGCTCGTTCTATACTATCTTTAAAGTCGTCTAAAGTTTGTTGTGGCAGATGATACATTAAGTCTAAACTTATGGAAGAAATGTCCGCCTTGTTTGCATAGTCAACAGCTTGATAGATGTCTTGTGTATTATGTGTACGTCCTAAAATTGTTAATAGTTCAGGTTTAAATGTTTGTACGCCCATTGAAATGCGATTTACGCCGTAATCTTTTAGTAATTTAACTTTTTGAAAGGTTAATTCATCGGGATTAGCTTCGAACGTATATTCACCTGAAATTGTAAATAACTTATTAATCGCTTTTAATAACTTTTCTAACTGTTTAATATTTAAGGCAGTTGGAGTTCCGCCACCAACATACATTGTTTCAATATTTGGATTAAGTCTTGTATGCATTTCCTTTATTAAAGCATCTAAATAGTCATCAACTGGCTGTTTTGCTATAAAATATTTATTAAAATCACAGTAGGTGCAAATTCTTACGCAAAATGGGATATGGATATAAGCACTATTTATTGTCATTTTGCCACCTTCTCTACTTTATCATAGTAATCAAACGAAATAGAGGCTAAGACAAAAAACATCTATTGCTAAAGCTAATAACGTTATTACTTCAGTTCAATTGAAGACCACGTTAGCGTCGAATGTGGAAACGTTATTTAACTTTAAACGTATGTGTTCTTGTATCTTGACCTCTATTTTCATTATTCATCATCCATTTTTAAGACGGCTAGGAAAGCATCTTGTGGTATTTCAACATTACCCACTGCTTTCATTTTAGCTTTACCTGCTTTTTGTTTTTCTAATAATTTACGCTTACGGCTAATGTCCCCGCCATAACATTTGGATAACACATTTTTACCCATAGATTTAATGTTCGTACGCGCAATAATTTTTTGACCGATTGCAGCTTGTACAGGGACTTCAAATTGCTGTCTAGGGATTAATGTTTTCAACTTTTCAACTAGAGCTTTACCTCGCTCATAAGCAAAGTCTCGATGGACAATAAAGCTTAATGCATCAACCTTATCACCGTTGAGTAAAATATCCATTTTAACAAGGTTGCTTTCTTTGTTTTCAATGAATTCATAATCGAAAGAAGCGTAGCCTTTTGTATTAGACTTTAATTGGTCAAAGAAATCGAATACTACTTCTGATAATGGTATTTCATACACGATATTAACGCGAATATCGTCTAAATAATCCATATTAATAAATTGTCCACGTTTCCGTTGACACAGCTCCATTACAGCACCTACATAGTCATTTGGTACCATCATCGTGGCTCTTACATAGGGTTCGTATATACTTTCAATACGATCACGTTCAGGCATTTGTGCTGGGTTATCTACAGTCACTTTAGAACCATCTTTCATCAAACATTGATAGATTACTGAAGGTGCAGTGGCAATTAATTCTATGCCAAATTCGCGTTCTATACGTTCTTGAATGATTTCCATATGCAACATACCTAAAAAGCCAGTACGATATCCAAATCCTAATGCTTGAGATGATTCTGGTTCAAACTCTAATGACGCATCATTTAACTGCAATTTTTCTAAAGCTTCACGTAAATCGTTGTAATCTCTATTATCTATTGGGAACAATCCACAATAAACCATAGGATTCATTTTTTTATACCCTTTTAATGGTTGTTCGGCTGGATTATTTGCAAGCGTAATGGTATCACCCACACGAGAATCATCTACGTTTTTAATCGACGCAATGATATAACCGACATCGCCAACTGTTAATTCTTCAATCGGTAATTGTTTAGGTGTGTTAATTCCAACTTCGGTAACTTCAAATTCCTTGCCAGTTGCCATCATTTTAATACGGTCTCCAGCTTTTACAACACCGTCAATCACACGAATAGACGAAATAACTCCGCGGTATGGATCATATTCAGAATCAAAAATAAGTGCTTTTAATGGTGCTTCTGGATCGCCATCTGGTGGTGGTATGACGTCTACAATTTTTTCTAATATATCTTCGATTCCAATGTTTGATTTTGCACTTGCTAAAACAACATCGTCCTTATCTAAACCAATAACATCTTCTAATTCTTGTTTCACACGTTCAGGTTCCGCGGCAGGTAAATCAATTTTATTTACTACTGGCAATAATTCTAAATCATTGTCTAAAGCAAGATAGACATTGGCCAAAGTTTGTGCTTCAATTCCTTGAGCTGCGTCTACAACTAAAATTGCACCTTCGCATGCTGCAAGTGAACGAGAAACTTCATATGTGAAATCGACATGTCCTGGTGTATCAATAAGATGGAAAGTATAAGTCTGTCCATCTTTAGCATCATATTTTAACCGTACAGCATTTAATTTAATTGTGATACCACGTTCTCTTTCTAAATCCATAGAATCTAATAATTGGTCTTGCATATCACGAGATTCAACAGATTTAGTATTTTCTAATATTCTGTCTGCTAACGTAGATTTGCCGTGATCTATATGTGCGATAATAGAGAAATTTCGGATGTTTTCCCTTCTATCATAGCGATTTTGCTTATCCATTATATTAATCCTTCTCACTTTCATAAATTTAACCCTTATATGTATACATCTTTGACATAATAACGTTTTTAACATTCATTTGCAAATATGTCTTTTCAGAAATTGAAATGCTTCAATTTTAAAGGTCATGCAATTGATCGATAAATATATGAGCTCAAGTAATTTTTATCATTTTTATTTATAGTATAATTATAAAGTGTTCTATTACGCATTCCAATATAAATAAGTAAAATATCTGTTTTAATTCCGCAAGGGTCAATTAATGATTGCACAAACATAGTAGTTTTGATAAAATATTTCTTGTTGCAATCAAATATAATTTGATAAGATAACTTCACTTTTAGGAGGTGACAGTAATGCCAAACATCAAATCTGCAGTTAAACGTGTGAAAACAACTCAAACAGCTGAAGAACGTAATATTTCTCAAAAAAATGCGATGCGTACAGCAGTAAAAAATGCTAAAGCAGCTATTGCTTCAAATGCTGACAACAAAGCAGAATTAGTTAATTTTGCAATTAAATTAGTTGATAAATCTGCTCAAAGTAATTTAATCCACTCAAACAAAGCTGATCGAATTAAATCTCAACTCATGAGTGCAAAGTAAATATTAAATTAACAGTCTGGATATCATTTCCAGACTGTTTTTTATTTTTAAATAGAAAGAATAAATAACTCTAGTATAAGTTGTTTATCCATATATGAAGATTTAAGCTTATAGTCAGTTTCAGCACAAGCATTAATAATATCCAAAATATCATTCAATTGATAGTGTCGTATTTGTCCTAATGCTAATTTAACGCGATATGGATGTGCATTCACCGTTTTGGCAATTTGCTGTGCGCTATATCCTTTTTGGCTTAATATTTTACATTGATAATAAAGACGGTAGTTACTAGTAATTAATGCGAGTAATTTAATTGGTTCTTCTTTCATAATAATTAAATCTTTAACTAAATTTATTGCTTTTTGTTTTTGATTCTTTTGAATGTATTCAGTGAGCAAAAAGACATTCTGTTCTAAACTACGATTGATAATCATGCTGACATCCTGTTTATTGATTGTTGGTCTATCCCCTATGAACAACATTAGCTTTTCCAACTCTTGTTGCACAATGTTAAAATTAATTCCTGTCAATTCAATAAATAGATTTAAAGCATCTTGTTTAATGTCTTTATAATTTTCGTGTAATTGTTGCTGAATCCAATTTTTTATATCTTCTTCTGACATTTGTTCAATTTTTTTAATTTGTCCATGCTTTTTAAGCGCTTTTGTTAACTTTTTTCGTTCATCTAATTTGTTTTGATATACTTCAAAAATAATAAGATTGTCACCATCATATTTATCAATAAATTCTAATAATTTATCAGTGTTTGTTGATAAATCTTTTGGAACTTTTTCTCCTGTAAATACATAAGCATTTTTAACTAAGATAGCCTTTTTTTCTGAAAAGAAAGGTAATGTCAGTGTTTCTTCAATAATAGTCGATATATCATGTTCGTATAAATTAAATTTCACAAAATTAAAATCATCTCTTTCTTGTTGTAGATATGTTTGAATGATTTCTAAGCTTTGTTTTTCCACTAATTCTGGAACATCACCATAGACGGCAATTAAGTTTTGAGGCATGCTTATAACTCCTTATTCATTTATGTAAGGTATCTTATAATTATAGCATTGATATATCTTTTAGCTCTAGTGATTACCATGATTTAATTTTATCGTTAATTTGGAATCAAGTGACACACTGATTTCGCCTTTATCTTGAGTATTAAATAATTTACTGTGTATAGATAAGAATTTATGAATAGTTTCTATAGATGGATGATGATATTTGTTATGTTTACCGCTAGAAATAATACTTATTTTAGGTTGAATTTGTTTTAAAAATATCATAGAGCTACTCGTTTTGCTGCCATGATGCCCTACTTTCAAAATATCTATGTGAGGTAAATGGTACTTTTTCATAAGTATTTTTTCATTACGTTGACTAGCGTCGCCCATTAGCAATATCGTTTTGTAATGGTATTTGATTAATAAAACAATAGACTGTTCGTTTTTATCTTGACTGTCATAAATATAACTTCTCAAAAATTGAATTGTTGAATCATCAAAGTGCATAGTGTTGATATGATCAGCATTAATCAGTATTATATTGTATTTTGAACACCATTTTTTTATCACATTTAATTGAGAAATAGGAAAGCTTTTACTATTTATTACTAGTTGTTTGATTCTAATATGCTGCATAAGATAAGTTAATTCACCCATATGATCAATGTGTGGATGTGTAATAATGACTTCATCTAATTTGGATACGCCACGTTTTTTTAATGATGGGATAATATGATATTTGGCAATATTATGTGTAATTGTAGAATGATTTTGTGCTGTTTTTCCCCCTGTATCGATAAGTATATTATGATTTCTTGATGTTTGATACAGCAAGCTATCACCTTGGCCAACGTCAAAGCTAGTTAATGTAGGTACGTGACTATGTGCAGTATAGCTTACAATGATTAAACTTAAAATTATAAGTGCTAAAGACTGAATATACTTTTTGTGAATGAAAATGATGAAACTTAAAATCACTAAGATACTTAAAAACATTATAGTCATATTACTTAATTGTGGAATGTTCCATTGGTAATTATTTAGTTTTAAAAAGAAATATACTAATTGGTCATGTAAAGCAAATAAATAATCGATGATGAAATTTAATAATTTAATATTTATGAAAATGTGAGAGATTAAAAAGAAAAATAGAGTTAAAGGAAAATAAATAAAGGAATATAGAGGTACGAAAATTAAGTTTGTCAAAATGCCAATCCATTGAACTTGGTTAAAATGGTAAATTTGTATAAGTAATGCGCCTAACTGTGCAATATATGTGATTACAAAAAAGGCCTTTAATCTTGACAGATGATGAATTGATGGCTGTGCTAATATAAGAAAAAGCGAAATTAAGAAAGAAAATTGGAATCCGATATCATATAAAAAATCAGGTTGTACGATAAGGAGTAATAAAAAGACGAAAGCTAATATATTTAGGCCTGATAGTGAGGTCCTTTTTGGCTTAAATAATATAATTATCATAGCAATAATTGATCTTAGTGCACTTGGTGCAAACTGAGTTTCAACAGCAAAAATAACTAAAATGCAGACACAAAGTAATTTAATAGTAATAAGTGGTGTATTCCATCTTACTAGCGATTGGTAAATAATCAATGTGATTACAGCAACATGAGAGCCACTCACAGCTAAAAGATGATATATACCTATGTCCTTAACAGCGTCTTTTATAGTACTGTTTAATTGAGAAGTATCTCCAGTTATTAAGGCGATAATGCGGTATGGATATTTTGTACCTGAATGAACAATCTGATTATTAATAAAATCAATGTGACGTTGAATCAAATTAGGATTTGAATTTATTTTACAGTTTTTAAAATCTATGCTTTTTACTACAAGAAGGGCATTTTGAGATTCTGAATGAGTAAGATTGCCGTTTATTTTGCAAGTGTAATGTTTTAACTTGTGAATATACTTACCTTTATCTTGTTTTTTAATATAGTAAATATAATTATATTCTCGATTATAGACTATAAGATGTCCTTTAATAAAATCGTTATTTTGGACAATGGCTGATGTGACATGAGCAAATGCTGAGATTTGCTCATGATGTTTATTAAAAATCTCCTGCTCTTTGATTGAATTGTTAAGGTTGCTATAGATATTGTAGCTTAATATTGAAATGAAAATTGAAAGCACAAAACAAATAAGTGTTAACCTTTTAATAGCAACAAAATAAAGTAAGCATACAAAAATTAATAGTGAAATATAAAAATTAGAATACCAAAGTGCTCCGGCAAGAAATGCTAATGCAATATAAAACACTTAAATCACGACTGTGTTAAATATTTTGCTACATATTCAGCAGAAAATGGAATCTTTTTGTATGTAATACCAGATTGATCCAATAAACGTATTGCATATTCATGGTTATGATAATCTTGAGCATAATAAATTGTTGTAATACCTGCTTGAATAATTGACTTTGTACAATTTAAGCAAGGAAAATGAGTAACATAAATCGTTGCCCCTTCAGTTGATACACCTTGTTTCGCACACTGTAATAACGCGTTCATTTCTGCATGAATTGTACGTATACAATGACCATCTTCAATTAAACAGCCTTCATCAATACAGTGAACCTCTCCAGCTACTGAGCCGTTATATCCACCAGCAATAATACGATTATCTTTCACAATCGTTGCTCCTACAGATAAACGTTGACAAGTTGAACGTAATGCTAACAAATGGCTTTGAGCCATAAAGTATTCTTCCCATTTTATTCTTTCCATTTTTTACCTCCGTGATGTACTTTACTAAGTTCTATGGTTTTAGTATATATGTTGTTTATTATTTTTCAATCTTTTTTAGACCGTAGTCAAGCGTTATCACTCCACGTTTGCTAGTGTGTACCTTGCTCATTTACGCAAAGTAAGCTCGCTATGTTACGCCCGTTGCGCACTCGATTGAAAAACGCTTTCTAACAGTCTAAACCTCGTAATTAAGAAAACAAATTGTCATACATAACAGGGGCTATAGTCAAGCGTTATCACTCCACGCTTGCTAGTGTGTGCCCTAATTATTATAGAAAAATTTAAACAGTAAAGTATTGCTTTAATTTTTCAAATGTTTTTTCACCAATACCTTTTATTTTTTTTAATTCATCAACACTGGTAAATTGGCCGTGCTGTTCTTTGTAATTTAAAATTTCTTTTGCTTTTGAAGGACCGATACCAGGAACTTTTGTAAGTGATGCTTCATTAGCAGTATTTAAATTGATTTGACTTTGCCCTTGAATAGTTTCATTTGAGTTTGTTGGTTGTTGATACATATTGCTCATTTTTGGTCGGTATATAAATCATCTTTTGGTCAACAAGCTTTTCTGACAGATTTATATGTGAAATATCTGCGTTTGATTTTAACTTTGCTTTTTTGATTAAATCATTTACTCTTGCTGTTGACGGCATTTCATAAACATCTGGGTGTTCTACAGCCCCCTTCAAATCGACAAAAACTGTTCCCTTTTGTGAATCTGATGCTTTTCCTTTCTGATCTTTAGACTCTTTTACATTAGAATTTTGTTGTTGATCGTTATCTATCAATGCAGCACCGTCATTATCCATGTTTGCAGAAGGCTGATGCATCTGAAATACAAAATAACCTATCAATAGTATTATGCAAGCTAGCGCAATTAAAAAATAATATTTCCATCTAGTAAATATGTTTATCAACTGTTGCTTCCATTGAAACAAAAAACTCACCTCTCTAAAGATATAAACGATAGAAAGCGTGAGTTTACTTGAGTTTGTTATTTAAATTCTTAATATTTACTACTTATGCTATAAAAATTACTTTTGAACGATAAAAAACAATCTGAGTCCGTTATCTGAATGCTCATTCATATTAAAATCAGTAAAAGTTTTGATATGATTGAAACCTGCTTGCTTCAACATTAGTCGATACTGTGTTTCATCGAAAGTTCTTTGATAATGTGATTCGTCAAAGCGTTGATAATTTTTATGATCATTAAGCTTAAAGAAAGTCATTTCATGATAAACACTTAATGGTACTTCTCCACGGAAGGCTTGCCATGCTAGAAAAGTATCATTTTGTTCTTCTATATAATTCTGATTATTAAATAATGTTTCCATTTTGTATGGTGTATGTACATCAAAAATAAATATACCATCATCGGAAAGATGATTGAAAATATTAGCAAAAGTTTGTGTAACATCATTCGTTTCAGGTAAATAATTTAATGAATCACAAAATATTGTTATTAAATCAAATGAAAGATTTAAGTTAAAATCAGTCATATCACCTTCAAGCCATTGAACTTGATTAGATTTTTGTGTTGCAATTGCTAACATGTCCACGCTTAAATCCATACCTGTAACTTCACCAATATTTGTTAGCATTGATGTTAAAGTCCCAGTACCACAACCGATATCAAGTATTTTGGGATTTGAAGGTAAACTTACAGATAGTTGTTGAACAATATCGAACCACAAGTCATATGGTTGGTCTTGAGTAAATAAATCATAAAAATTACTCATGTCTTGATATTGCATCATTTAATATACAGCCTGACCATATGATTCTATTGGCGCATCTTGATATAGTTTCTCAATATTATAATAGCTTCTTTCGTCTTTATGGAATACATGAACAACGACATTGACTAAATCTATTAAAATCCAGCGTGCACTTTCATAACCCTCTATACGTTTTAAGTTAAGACCTTGTTCTTGAGCCATTTCTTTAACAGCTCTTGCAATGGATTGAACTTGTCGTTCATTGTTACCGTGACACACAACAAAATAGTCAGTCATATCACTGATTCCCTTCATATCTAGAGAAACAATATCTTCAGCTTTCTTATTTTCTGTCGCTTTGACAGTCATTGTTAACAATTGTTCTGAGCTCATTTAATCATCCTTTATTCTTTGATCACTATAGTTATAATAGTTTAAACATGCTATCGTTGCACCATACACTGTAATATCTTTGTCAATTAAGAATAATACTGTTCGCTTAGAAATTTCATAAATTGTTTTATCTAAGCTACCTTGATTGTATGCCATATCTCGAATTTCTTCAACTCCTGGGGTTTTTCTTCCAGGTTCAATGTAATCTGCAATAAATACTAATTTTTCTGTTTTAGTCATGTGTTGTCGACCTGTAGTATGATAATGAATCGCTGATAATACCTCTTCATCTTCAATACCATATTTGGCTTTCATCAACGCAGCACAAACAGGGCCATGTAGTATCTCACCACCATAACTAAGTAAATCATTATCCAAATCATATTGTCTTACAACTTGATACATGGAACTTAAATCATCATATTTACAGTAGTCATGTAATACACCTGCTAATTCAGCTTTAGCAACATCGCCATCATATATTTCTGCTAATTTCACTGCAGTTTCAGCAACACGTAAAGAATGATCGAAACGTTTTTTTGGTAACTTTTCTTTTGTTAGTTTGACAGCTTTTTTAATTTTCATATAATCCTTCCTCTCTGATATAGCTTTCTACATTTGGTGGAACGAGTACTTGGATGTTTTTATTGTTTTGAACTCGATTACGTATCATGGTAGAACTAATATCTATCCTAGGAATATCTATTGAAATCATTGACGGATCAACTATTTGATGTGACGTATCTCTATTTACGATAACAAATGTAATTATTTCTTTAAGCTGATTGATGTTATGCCATTGTTCAAGTTGATTGTATTGGTCTGTTCCAATGACAAAATAAAATTCTGCATCTTGATTTTTACTAATCAAAGATTGTATCGTATCGAAAGTGTAACTTGTTCCTTTGCGTTCCAGCTCTTCATAGCAAATCTCTCCAAAACCTAATATATCAATAACAAGTTGAATCATTTTTATTCTATGCTTTGTGTTAAGGTGTTGTTTATGATCTTTTAATGGTGACATATAACTAGGTAAAAAATAAAAATGATCTGGTTGGATAAAATGATAAACTTCAGTAGCAACCACCATATGCGCCGTGTGTATCGGGTTGAATTGTCCGCCATATAAAACAATTTTTTTAGTCATTTAAGGTAAATTGATGTGCTTATTTTCTTCTGATTCTTTATATAACACAATCATTGACCCGATTATTTGAACGACTTCGCTTTTAGTTGAGCTAGCTAATTGTATTGCTAAATCATTTTTATCATCAAAGTTATTTTGTAAAATATGAATTTTTACAAGTTCTCTTTTTTCTAATGTATCGCTAATTTGGTTACACATGTTTTCATTTATTCCAGATTTGCCAATTTGAAATGTTGGATCCGTATTATGTGCTAAACTTCTTAAATATCTTTTTTGTTTACCAGTTAACATGAGGATGCTCCTTTTAGTTTATTAATTACTGTTTGCTTCATTGTATTTATGTTTGCAGTTTGGCCAGTCCATATATTAAAACTTGCTGCTCCTTGTAATATAAACATATCTAAGCCATTATATATCGGATTACCATTTTGTTCAGCTTGGTCTAAAAATGGTGTTTTTGCAGGTATATATACAATGTCACTTACTAAAGTTTGTGGTGATAAATTTGAAAGTGATACAACTGATGCTTTACTTTGAGACATACCTACAGGCGTTGTATTAATTATAATATCAAATTGATTTAAATGTCGTTCAGCGGTTTCCAACGAAATTTTATTTACGTCTAAAGTCCATGAATCAAAACGTTTAGCTGTCCGATTGGCTATCGTTATTTTAGGTTCAACGTATTTTATAAGTTCATGGGCAATGCCTTTACTGGCACCTCCAGCACCTAGTATCAATATGTAGGCATGCTCAATATCAGGATAAATATGCTTTAACCCAGTTACATAACCTATACCATCTGTATTGTAGCCAATCCATTTACCTTGTTTTATTGCAATGGTATTCACTGCTCCTATGTTTTTAGCAGTATCATCTATAACATCTAAGTATGGAATGATGGCTTCTTTGTGAGGTATTGTCACGTTAAAACCATCAATTTCCTTTTCGGCTATAATGTCTTTAATATGATGAAAGTGTTCTCTTGGAACATGAATAGCTTCATACGTATGTCTCATATTAAGGGCTTTAAAGTTAGCATTATGCATTAATGGCGATAAAGAATGTGAAATCGGATCTCCGATAACTGCAAATTTCATAAATATCACACCTTATAAAATTGAATTTCTTAACACTACATCGACGTTTTTGGGTACTCTGACAATGACTTTGGCACCTGAATCAATCGTAATAAAACCTAACCCAGATATCATAATGTCTCGTTTTTCTTTTCCTGTTTCTAAGCGCACAGCCTTTATATCTTTCAGATTGAAATTTGAAACATTATTTGGGGGTGTAAGTAAATCACCTAATTGGTTTTTCCATAACTCATTGGCTTTTTCTGTTTTAGTGCGGTGTATATTTAAATCATTTGAAAAGAAGCAAATGAGTGGTCTTTTTCCACCTGAAACATAATCAATTCGAGCGAGTCCCCCGAAAAATAATGTTTGTGATTCATTTAATTGGTATACACGTTGTTTAATTTCTTTTTTTGGTATAATCGTTTTCAATTCTTTTTCAGTAACTAAATGTGTCATTTGATGTTCTTGAATAATGCCAGGTGTATCATACATAAATGATGTTTCATCTAATGGAATATCAATCATATCTAATGTTGTGCCTGGGAATCTAGAAGTTGTAACAACATCCTTTTCGCCAACACTTAACTCAATTAATTTATTAATTAGTGTCGATTTACCCACATTTGTCGTACCTACAATATAAACATCTTCATGGTCACGGTTTTGATTAATAGCTGTTAATAAGTCTTCAATTCCCCACCCTTTTTCAGCAGAAATTAGCACAACTTCTTCAGCTTCTAAACCATATTTTTTTGCTGAGCGTTTTAACCATTCTTTCACACGACGATGATTAATTTGTTTCGGCAATAAGTCTAATTTATTAGCAACGAGTATGATTTTTTTATTACCTACAATGCGTTTTAAGGCATTAATAAAAGATCCCTCAAAATCAAAAATATCTACAACATTAACAATGATACCCGAGCGATCAGATAGACCATTTAATAAATTTAAAAAATCTTCACTATCCATTCCTACATCTTGTACTTCATTATAGTTTTTCAATCTAAAGCATCGTCGACAAATTACATCTTCGCGAAATAAATTGTGTTCTGGTACATAACCAGGCGCGTTTTTATTTTCGGATTGCAATGGTGCACCGCAACCAATACATTTTAAAGTCTCAGTCAATCAATTTTCCTCCCATGAGATATAGCCCTTATTTTTGAAGTGGTTTAAGAGTCGTCTTTCGATAATTCTATTAAATTTAGTTATAAATCCATCTGTTCGTTTCACTGGAACTACCATGATTGTATACAAACCATTGCGATTGCCACCAAAGACATCAGTCAACATTTGATCGCCGACAACTACAGCTTCTTCGGCTTGTATATTCATATACTTTAATGCCTTTTTAAATGCTTTACCCATTGGTTTACGAGCTTTAAAAATAAAATCAACATCTAAATCTTTTGAAAAACTAGCAACACGTTGCTCATTGTTGTTTGAAACAATAGTGATTGTAATTCCAGCTTCACTTGCTTTTCTAAACCACTCTTTGATTTCTATAGTAGGTGTTTTTACATCCCAGCCTACTAGTGTATTATCTAAATCTGTAATAATACCTTTAACTCCGGATTTTGCAAGTTTATCTATATCAATTTCAAATACCGATTTCACGTATGAATTCGGCATAAAATATTTTTTTATAATACCCATAATTTTCACCTTTAAATTATATTTATATTTGTTTAATTAAACGTTCAACTGTTTTACTAGAAGACACGGCAGCTTGTTCAATAAATTGTTCAAATGTGATATCGGCGTTGCCGTTTGCCAAATCTGAGATTGCTCGTGTGATAATAAATGGTTGTTTAAACTGATGGCATGTTTGTGCTATGGCAGTGGCTTCCATTTCAACTGCTAACGCTTGCGGAAATCTTTCTTTAATCAAAAGGCGTTGGTCTGTGCTTCCGATAAAGCTATCACCACTAACAATAAGTCCAACTTTTGCATTTAAAGACTGTGCTTTTAAAACAACTAACACATTATCTAGTAAATGTTTATCAGCTTCAAAATGGAGTGGCATTTGTGGTACTTGACCATACTGATAGCCAAAAGCTGTTGCATCTACGTCATGATAAATAACGCTGTCACTTACTACAACATCACCTATTGATAAGTCTTCATCTAGAGCGCCTGCTGAACCGGTATTAATTATCATTTCAGGTTTAAATTGTTGAATGAGCAGCGTAGTAGAAATAGCTGCATTGACTTTACCAATGCCACTTCGTGTAAGTACAACATCGACGTCATTTAATTTTCCTTGATAAAATTCAACATGAGCAATCGTATGATATTGTGTATTTATTAATTTTTCTTTTAAAATTGTAATTTCTTCTTCCATAGCACCTATAATGCCAATCATAAATCCACCTCATTTATATTTCTTAGCAAATGTTATTCTATCATATTTTAGCCTTTACCACGATACACAAGAATAAAGTTTATTATAATACATAATAAAAAAGACTCTCTATTAAATAGAGAATCTTTTTTTATTAAGCTCATTGTTAACTATGCCATAGTGCAGCTAAGTCTTGAAGTGAAAAGATAGCTGTTACAATTGTCACAATAACTGCAACTATACCAAATAACAACATCCAAGTTGGGTGTTTATAGTCTCCTACAACCGATTTCTTTTTGCTTGCGATAAGTATGGCACCTAAAGTAATTGGCAAAATCCAACCGTTGATAGCCCCAGCAATAATAAGTAAGCTAACTGGTTTGCCGATAAATAAGAAAATCAGTGTAGATATTACTATAAATGTTATGACAATCAAATTATTTTTATTAAACAGTGATTTATGAAGTGTTTTTAAGAATGTTGCACTTGTATATGCAGAACCGATAACTGATGACATAGCAGCTGCAAAAATGACAACACCGAATATATTTTTACCAATAGGTCCTAGAGCATGTTCAAATACAGAAGCTGGTGGATTGTCTGCGCTTAAAGTCACACCTGTAATAACAACACCTAATACAGCTAGAAATAGCAATGTTCTCATGACGCCTGTTGTTAAAATACCAGCTATTGCAGAACGGTTAACAAATGGTAAATATTCTTTACCCTTCATGCCTGAATCTAAAATTCTATGTGCACCAGCAAAGGTAATATAGCCGCCAACTGTACCGCCAACTAAAGTTATAATTGGTAAAATCAATTTAAGTGGATGTTCAGGCGTAACCATATGTACTACTGCATCGCCATAAGGTGGATTAGATACTACCATAACCCAAGCAACTACAACAATCATAACGACACCAAGTATCATTGATACGACATCCATGATTTTTTGACCACTTCTGCTAACAAAAATTAAAATTGAGAAAACTGCAGTAATTGCGGCACCCCATTTGATATCTAAGCCAAACATTGCATTTAAACCAAGTCCAGCCCCAGCGATATTACCAATGTTGAAGGCTAAACCGCCAAAAGCTATTAATATTGACACGATTGTACCTAAACCAGGTAAAACTTTATTAGACACCTCTTGACCACGTAATCCAGTAACTACTAATACTCGCCAAATATTGATTTGTGCACCTATATCGATGAGAATAGAAATCAATATTGCAAAGGCAAAGCTTGCATAAAACTCTGCTGTGAATACTGCTGTTTGAGTTAAAAAGGCTGGACCTATGGCAGACGTAGCCATTAAGAAAACTGATCCATAAAGTAAGCGCCTGTGACCTTTAGTAAAAGTAAAATCTTTTTCCTTTTTATTTAGTTTTTCTCCCATATAATTTACCCCCTATAATGATTGAATATCAATGCCTTCTTTCATTAATGTCTTTCTTATTTGAGATACAAAATCTAGTGCATGTGCACTATCGCCGTGCACACAAATCGTATCTGCCTGTAACGTAATATCTTTTCCATCTCTTGAGGTCACTTTATTTTCTTTAACCATTTTTATGACTTGTTGTAATGCTTCGTCAGTATCAGTTATCACCGCATCATTTTCACGACGATTGACCAATTGACCATTATTCTCGTATCGGCGATCAGCAAAAACTTCAGAAGCTGCGTGTAAACCAATTTTTTCTGCTTCAGAAATCAGTAATGTATTAGCTAAACCAACTAAAATGAGTTCTGAATCAAAATCATATACAGCTTGCGCTATAGCTTGAGCAACTGTACTATCAATAGCCCCCATATTGTAAAGGGCACCATGCGGTTTTACATGATGAATTTTAGTATTATATAATTTACAAAATCCATTCAAAGCACCGAGTTGATAAATAATTGCATTATAAATTTCTTGATAAGAGAGCGCCATTTTACGTCTTCCAAACCCTTTCAAATCTGGAAATCCAGGATGTGCACCTATCTTAATTTGGTGTTTAACTGCTAATTTAACGGTTTCATTAAGTACATTTTCATCTCCAGCATGAAAACCACAAGCGATATTAGCTGAGGTAATGAGCGGAATAATTGCTTCGTCATTACCAAATGAATAATTTCCATAGGCTTCACCTAGATCACAATTTAAATCGACGGTTACCATTACAAAGTCACCCCTTTTACGATTTGATGTTTTTCTAAGAATTTAATATCTACTTCACTTGCATCGCCATCAGCATATAATGGGTAGCTAAGGACAGCATATAAGAAATCAGCTGTCGTTGTAAATCCATCAATGACCATTTCATCCAAAGTTACTTTGAGTTTATTGATGGCGCTCGCTCTGTTTTCTGATTTAACGATGACCTTTGCTACTAGAGAATCATAGTAAGGTGAAACTTGATAACCCGAATAAAGTAGTGAATCTACTCTGACATTAAATCCTTGTGGTAGATGTAAACGTTTCACTACGCCAGGACATGGTTGAAATTTTTTCTCAGGATTTTCAGCATTGATGCGCGCTTCAATGACATGACCATTAAATGTGATGTCTTGTTGTGCAAATGGTAACTTATCATGCATTAACAAGTATAATTGTGCAGTTAATAAATCACGATCAGTTCTCATTTCTGTGACGGTATGTTCAACTTGAATTCGCGCATTCATTTCAATAAAATAATGCGCATCTTCAGTAACTAAGAATTCGATTGTACCTGCACTTCTATATTTTGAGGCTCTAGCTACTTTAACAGCATCATTACAAATTTTTTCTCGGCGTTCTTCAGTAAGTGCCGCACATGGTGACTCTTCTATTAGCTTTTGATTTTTTCGTTGAACTGAGCAGTCTCTTTCTCCTAAATGTACATAATTATCTTTGCCATCACCAATGACTTGAACTTCAACATGTTTTGCTACAGGTATAAAGGCCTCTACATATACACGGTTATCGTTGAAATACTTTTGTCCTTCACTTTGAGCTTCTTTTAAAGACTTTTCTAAATCAGCTGGATCTTTAACAATTCTAATTCCTTTACCACCACCGCCACTAGCAGCCTTTAAAACAACAGGATATCCGATATCTTCAGCTAACTTTTCAATTTCTGATACATTGTTAACTGCGTCTTTCGATCCCGGAATTACAGGTACGCCAGCAGCATCAACTGTTTGTCGAGCGGTTATCTTATCTCCCATTAACTCCATAGTTTTTTTATTTGGACCAATAAAATGAATGTCGTTTTCTTCAACTTTTTCAGCAAATGTTGTGCTTTCTGATAAGAAGCCATAACCTGGGTGAATTGCATTAGCCCCGGATAATTCTGCAGCACCGATAATACGTTCGATATTTAAATAACTATCAAGTGGATTTGCTTCACCAATACAAATTGCCTGGTCAGCTAAGCTTACATGAAGACTAGCTTCATCACCTTTAGCATATATCGCTACGGTTTCTATTCCTAATTCGCGACAAGCACGAATGATACGCACAGCGATTTCTCCTCTATTTGCAATTAAACAACGATACATAGCTAGCCCCCCTTATTTTATTTGTATCAATGCTTGGTCATATTCCACATTTGTACCGTGATCAACTAAAATTTCAACAATTTCTCCTGATACATCACTTGTAACCTCGTTCATCACTTTCATCGCTTCAATATAACCTACAATGTCTCCTTCTTGAATTTTATCACCCACTTGTACAACTGGTTCAGTTAATTCTTTACTATCTTGCAAAAAGAATGTACCTACCATTGATGCTTTGATTTGTTGCGTTTCTTCTTTAGGATTTGCTTCGTCTTGTTTATTTGAATCGCTATGATTAGTAGAAGTTGTTTGTATATCATTTTTATTAGCACTTACGGGTGAAATATCTTCTGTAAAATCTAATTCTATTTCATGTTCAAAATCTTTATATTTAAATTTTTTAACTTCATTCTTTTTAACTAAATCTATTATTTGTTCTATCTTATCTAAATTCATTTTTACTGTTCCTCCCTAATTAATTGAGCTATTTTTTTTGATGTCGGACGTAAATGCTTGAGTTCGAATTTTGGAGTTGATTCTATTTCATTTATTGTTGAACTAAAGACTTGCTCAAAATGTTTTAAATTTTTGATTGCTTGTTCAATCGTTATCCATTTGAATAGAATTTCTTCTCCTGGTTTAAATTGAGCCAGTTTATGTATATCGGCTTGGGAAACACTAGCAATCTTAGTGTAACCTCCTACGGTCTGTCTATCGTGTAATAATATGATGGGGTGACCATCATTAGGAACTTGAATACTGCCTAATGCAACGGGCTCTGAAATGATATCCGCACTTTCTATAGGCGGTATAGGCGTTCCTTTAAGTCGAATGCCCATTCTGTCAGAACTATCTGATATCTCATATACTTGTGCTGTTAGTTGTTCATGACATTCTGTAGAAAATGCATCATATTGAGGTCCTTTGATGATATGAACGATATTATCTTCTGGTACTGCATTGAATTCAATAGTTTTGCCCAATTGTTGTTTATAAGATTGATTTGTAACAACAGGAATGCTATCTTTTTTCTTCAATGTACGTCCATAAAAACCACCCATTTGTGTTCTAGTATGAGTGGCATAGCTATTTGCTACGATTGGTATATCAAGTGGTTGACCAAAAAATATATACCCCCTAGCACCTTGTTGAACAGGACCAATTTCTAAAATATCTCCTTTATTTGCTTGTACAACCACATTTTGGTATACAGCAGTACCATTTAATTTGGCTGCAAAAATAGCCCCTGTTAAAACAAATGAATTTTCGCTGGAGAATTCAATTTTAGGGCCAATAATTGTAAATTCGATTGCAGGCCCATCTTGCTGGATTAATGTTTGTCCAATAAGATAGCTATATTGATCTATGGCACCAGCGCTTGAAATACCAAGATGTTGAAATCCTGTACGTCCTAAATCTTGTATAGTTGAAAATAAACCAGGTTGTATAATTTTAATTCCCATTACGCATTGTCACCCACTTTTCTTTATTAAAGCATCCCTTATCAATGTCATCTTGAATTTGTTGATAAGTATGTTGATCGATGGCATAAAATTTTATTTTATCACCAGCTTGATAAAGCGTCATAGGCTGATCATCTTTATTAAATACTCTAATAGGCGTACGACCAATAATTTGCCAACCTCCTGGTGAGTCTAGAGGATATAAGCCAGTTTGATTATTAGCAATTCCAACTGAGCCTGCAGCAATACGTACTCGAGGTTCAGAGCGTCTAGGCATATGTATGCGTGAATCTAAACCACCCAAGTATGGGAAGCCAGGCATAAAGCCAAGCATATAAATTAAATATTGTTTACTTGTATGTATCTCTATTACTTCTTCAGAGGTAAGTCCGTTATACTTTGCTACTTCAGATAAATCTGGCCCTGCATCTGAACCATATAAGACGGGAATATGTACAACTTTATTATTAGATGCTTTATCAATGTGCTTATAATTAATAGAATCAAGTTGAAGTTGTTGAATCAACTCATCGATATCAATTTTATGTTGGTCAAAAGTAACCATGATGGCTCTATAAGATGGAATAATTTCGTTGATAGCTTGCAAGTTTTTATTTTTAATGTATTGAGTTGTATAAATAATTTGATTATATGTGTCTTCACTAATTTCGTTTTTGAAATAAATCATTAAGGTTTGTTCGTTAATGATAGTTGCTTCCATTTTCTAACCCCCTTTGTATAAAAAAATAGAAACATAGACAAATAAAATTATAAATGACTAATTCAATAAGAATTATATCATTTATCTTATCTGTCTGTTTAATAATCATTTGTAATTAAAAGCGATAAGTAATAAATATTACGCTTTGTAGATCGGTTGATTCTACTTTAAAAAGTTGTACATATTCAATTAAATCATACTTGTAATTAATTGTCATGGAGAAAACAAGTTTAACAAAAGTATGTGGCACAACATAAAAATGCTATATAGTAAAAACCAGTAAGCAGAATGCTAAACTGGTTTTTACTATATAGCTTATTAATGAGGATATTGTCTTATTTAATATCTACAATCTTAACTCTGATTTCACCACCGTTAGGTAGCTGTACTCGAACTTCATCGTTTAATCCTTTGCCAATAAGAGATTTCGCCATTGGAGATTCGTTTGAAATTTTCCCTTTAAATGCGTCGGCTTCTGCAGAACCAACGATTTGGTAGCTTTCTTCTTCATCACCAGGTAATTCTACAAATGTGACAGTTTTCCCGATTTGTACGACGTTATTATCGCCTGTGTCTTCGATAATAAGTGCGTATCTTAGCATATGTTCTATACGTTGAATATCTTGTTCAATAAACCCTTGTTCGTCTTTTGCAGCGTCATACTCAGAGTTCTCAGATAGATCTCCAAAAGAACGTGCTACTTTGATTTTTTCTACAACTTCAGGTCTTTTAACTGTCTTAAGTTCTTCTAACTCTTGTTCTAAATTGTCATATCCTTCTTGTGTCATAGGATATTGTTTTTGATTTTCCATTACGTCATCTTCCTTTTCTTGATATTACTCTTGTTTACTTACAAGTGTTTGTATTTTGGTTGTCATAATATCGATAGCAACTTTGTTACTACCACCTTCAGGAATAATAATATCTGCATACTTTTTAGTAGGTTCGATAAATTGATTATGCATCGGCTTAACTACATTCAAGTATTGATTAATTACAGATTCCATTGACCGTCCGCGCTCTTTAGTATCTCTTATCAATCTTCTTAAGATTCTAATGTCTGCATCCGTATCAACATATATTTTAACATCCATCATATCACGTAGTGTTTTGTTTTCTAAAGCAAAGATACCTTCTACGATAATAACATCTTTTGGTTCAAATGCAATGGTTTCATCACTTCTAGTATGATTTGCATAGTCATAAGTAGGCACTTCTACTGATTGACCATTTTTTAAATCCTTTAAATTTTTTATTAATAAATCGTTATCAAAGGCAAAAGGATGGTCATAATTTGTTTCTAACCGTTCTTCAAACGTGAGGTGGGATTGGTCTTTATAATAATAGTCTTGGGCCAATAAAGCAACACTATGACCTGCTAAATTTTTCATAATTTCATTAGTTACGGTGGTTTTACCTGAGCCTGAGCCACCAGCAATACCGATAATCGTTGTTTGAGACATTAGCTAATTTCCTTTCTCATCATATTATTTGGGTAGATTGGGTGGTCAACTTTAATTTGTACAATTTGTAGTGGATGTCTTGCAGCATCCAAAGAATTCCCTTCTTCATCATAAATTGCATCAATAACTTGTTTAAAGCTATTAATTTCAGGTCCGAAAAATTCAATTTCTTGTCCAGGTTTAAAATTATTACGTTGTTGTATCGTGGCGATGTGTGTATTTGCATCATATTCAAGAACTAAACCGCAAAAATCATATGGAGATTTTTTGGATTGTTGCATACCAAACATTTGCTCTTCATAACCTGGTGTCCCCTCGAAGAAAGCAGGAGCTGTATCACGATTGGCACATTTATCTAATTCTATTAGCCATTCAGGGTCAATTTTGAAATTTGCTGGATCTTCAGCATAAGCATCGATGACTTTACGGTAAACTGATACAACTGTAGCTATATAGTGAATAGATTTCATACGGCCTTCTATTTTTAATGAATCAACGCCGATATCCATCATTTTAGGAATGGCTTCTATTAATTTTAAATCTTTGGGACTCATAGCAAAAGGTATGATATCACCTTGTTGATAATACATATCTAAATCGCCATCTTGATCAATGGATAATAAATCGTAATCCCATCGACAACTTTGGCAACAGCCACCACGATTTGAGTCTCGAGCTGTCATATGATTGCTAAGTGTGCAACGACCAGAGTATGCAATACACATGGCACCATGAATAAATGCTTCTATTTCTATGTCAACCTTTTCTTTCATTTCCTTCATTTCCATGGCACCAGTTTCTCTAGCTAACACAACACGGTTTAATCCTTCTTCTTTCCAGTATTCTACCGCCTTATAATTTGTTAGAGACTGCTGAGTAGATAGATGTATCTCTAAGTTAGGTGCAACACGTTTGCATGTTTCAATGATTAGAGGATCTGCTACAATAATTCCCGTAGCTCCTGTAGCTTGTAATTGTATTAAATATGCTTCTAAGCCTGGGATATTCTCATCATGTGCAATGATATTGGTAGTAACATAGATTTTTGCGCCGTAAGTATTAGCAAATTGGACACCCTCAGCAATTTCTTCCATAGTAAAATTATCGGCATTTGAACGTAATCCATATTCTTGACCGCCTAAAAATACTGCATCTGCGCCGTAATGTACAGCTATTTTTAGCTTTTCTAAATTTCCAGCAGGAGCAAGTAGTTCAGGCTTTTTCATTTTAGTTTGTTGTGATGGTGATGCTTTTTCTAAAATTTGCATGATTAAGCCTCCTAATATACGGTTTGTTTAAATAAGAAACCTTCATCAAAAGGACGATGTGCTGGCTGTATATCTTCAATTGGATCAACAAGCATGAATTTTTCATCCTCATAGGTTTCAGGATCATCATTATATAAATCAATAGCCTCGCGATATTGACGTGTTGTTACATTAATATATTCTTCAGTTTGCAAGATACCATCTATCTTAAACGAATCAATTCCTGCACTAAATAATGGTTCTAATTCTTCAATTAAACAAATATCATTTGGAGACATTATATGTGTACCATTGTAATCTTCAAAAACAGGATATTTATTATCTCTTTCTTCATCATATAATAATAAGTACTGTTCATCCTGTTGACGCTCTATTTTCATTTGTTTATCTTGGAATGTGTAATAATTACCTAGCAACATTCTTTTCGATTGAAACATGCAAGTCATGCCATGAACTTGCACTTCAATTTCAACATCTGATTGCTCTTTAATATTGATTATTTCTTCTAAGCTTAATTCACGAGCAAGAACGGCACGTTTCGCACCTTTTTGTCCCCAGTAGTTACATTGAAAATGATTTGTTACTAATGCTTCAGCATCCCAATTTAATGCAATTGGATGTGGTTGAGCTTTGACGTACATAACAACGGCAGGATCTCCAAATATAATACGATCTACATTGATTTCATGTAAAAATGTTATATAGTCTTCAAGTGCCTCCAAATGATAATTATGAAATATACCGTTAACAGCAGCATAAACTTTTTTATTATGTTTGTGGGCTATTTCCACAGCTTTTTTCATATCGGTACGTTTAAATTCACCGGCTAAGCGTAATCCGAATTTTTGTTCGCCAATGACAAACGCATCTGCACCAAAATCAATAAGTGTTTTTAAATGCGCAACTGATTTAGGTGTTACAAGTAATTCAGTCATTCTGATTCTCCTTTGATAGAAATTGCTAGTCCATCATCTATATTGACAAAATTAGTAGAATAATTTGATTGTGACATGAGCCATTCATTATATTGTTGTACTTTTTTAACCATCTGTTTGACATTTCGTGAACGTACAATTGATATGTCTGCAACAAAACCATGGTAAAGGACATTATCAGTAATTACTATACCCCCGTTATTTAATAATGGTGTATAAAGTTCAAAAAATTTACGTGATTGTGCTTTCGCTGCATCAATGAATATCATATCGAAATGTTTATTTTTCAGCTGAGTAAATTGTTCCAGTGCGTCGCCTTTTATAATGTCAATCTGTGATTCGTAGCCAAATGTTTTAACATTGTGTTGGGCTTGTTGAAACATATCATCATTACGTTCAATCGTTGTGATATGTATGTTTGAATCAACTGATGCAAATTGCATTGAACTATATCCTATTGCTGTTCCAATTTCTAGAATTGACTGTGGTTTGTGGATTCTAATTAACTGTTTTATCAAATCAAGTGTTAAGCGGTCGACGATTGGCACAGCATGCTCAATTGCATATGGTCTGAGCCGTTCAATAGGATTATCTAAATGCTTATGTAAATCTACTAAATAGCGTTCATTGTCCTCCATAGACGTTACTTCCTTCTTAAAAAAGTTATAAATAATGAAAATAAAAATCAATCAGTCGTGGTTATTGATTAATTACGTGTAGGATCAAATAAACTGACTGATTGGATTATTTTGATTGCTGTGTACTTAGCAAATACGAAATTAACTTTACATATTTTATCATAAATTATGCATTAAATTAAGTGCTATCTTAAAAAGGAGCGGGATAAAGCCAAATTCGACTTTATCTTCCGCCCCACAAAACAAATCATTACGCTAATTACTTTAAATTTTCATGCACAGAGAAAAATTTTCTGTGATTTTGACTCAGTAATTAAATCATATATCTAATGTTTTTATTAATATAAATTCAAAGTTGTATTTTATTCATCCATTTCAGTATTGACTACTTCTTCAATCATATCCCATTCTTCATCTGTTTCGATAGGAATTAATTTACCGCCATCTCCTGATTCGTCTGGTTGATTTATCATTGGGATTAATTCAATCATGTCATCATCATCAGATTGTGCACCTTCTTCAGACAAAATAACATATTCTTTTTTGAATTCTGGATGATAAAATTCTAATATTTTGCGATAAAGTACTTCATTGCCATCTTCATCATATAATGTTAAAAGTTCTTCTTCGTTATTAAGTTCTAATTCAGTGTCGTGATTATGTTCAGTCATTTAAATTCTCCTTTATTGGATAGAGTCTAAATAGCCTTGAAGTATAAAAACTGCGGCCATCTTATCTATTACTTTTTTTCTTTTTTGTCTAGAAACATCGGCCTCTAACAATGAACGTTCTGCTGCCATTGTGCTTAGTCGTTCATCCCACATAATAACTTTCATATCAGGCATCGCTTCAAGAATTAATTCTTTATAGTGTATGGAAGCTTCTCCACGAAACCCTATAGAATTATTCATATTTTTTGGTAAACCAATAACAATTGTGTCAACGTTATTGGACTTAATAATATTAGTGAGTTGTTCAATACCATATTCTTCTTGTTCTTCATTGATGCATAGAGTGTCTAATCCCTGAGCTGTCCAGCCCATTAAATCGCTAATTGCAATGCCTACAGTCTTGCTTCCTACATCTAATCCTAATATTTTATGCTGGAGCATATATTAATTATTTTTCTCTTTAAGATAGTATGAGACAAGTTCTTCCATAATGACATCTCTATCCACATGTCGTATTTGGTTTCTAGCTTCATTTTGACGTGGTATATAAGCAGGATCACCAGATAATAAATAACCAACAATTTGGTTTACAGCATTATATCCACGCTCTTCTAATGTACGATGCACGTTGCTTAACACAGATCTGACATTCTCTTTAGGAATTTCTTCATAATCAAATTTCATTGTTTTATCAAAATTTTCCATTGATTGACACTCCTCTATCTACGATTTAACTTACATATTTTATATTACACTAGAAAGGTATATAGTTATAGTTTTTTAATGTAATCTTTAATAAAGCGTAAAGATTCTGTGATATTTTCAGGTTGTGTACCGCCACCTTGTGCCATATCCGGACGGCCACCACCTTTGCCACCAACAATAGGAGCCATATTTTTAATGATATCGCCAGCTTTAATTTTGCTGGTATCAGCTTTTGGTACTGTAGCTATCAATGAAACTTTGCCTTCAACTTCACTTATTAATATGATAATTGTGTCTTGTAATTTAGATTTAAAATCATCCATTGTTTCTCTGATTGCTTTTGGATTAGCAATATCTACTTGTGTAGCTAATACTTTAAAACCATTGATTTCTTCAACTTGGTCTTCAATATTACCCATTTTTAATGTTGTAATTTCTTTATTACGTTGTTCTAATTGTTTATTTACATGTTTCACTTCTTCTTGAAGCTGAACGACTTTTTCCATAACTTGATCATCGGATTTGACTTTTAAATATGTTTTAGTTTGATTAAATTTATGCTGAATGCCTTCTAGATACAAGAATGCTGCTCTACCTGTTAAGGCCTCAATTCGTCTGACGCCTGCACCAGTACCTGATTCGCTAATAATTTTAAATAAGCCGATTTCAGATGTGTTTTGAACATGAATACCACCACAAAGTTCCAAAGAAAATGGTGCCATATTTACAACTCTAACTACATCGCCATATTTTTCACCAAATAAAGCCATTGCACCCATCTCTTTAGCTTCAGCAATTGGCATTTCTTGAATATTTACGGAAATACCACGCCATATTTCTTCGTTAACACGTCGCTCAACGTGTTCAATTTCTTCATTTGTCATTGGACCAAAGTGTGAGAAGTCGAAGCGTAAACGTTCACTTTCAACGAGAGAGCCTGCTTGGTTAACATGATCGCCTAATACTTCTTTCAGAGCGGCATGCAGTAAGTGTGTTGCACTATGGTTCTTTTGAATATCTCGTCGTTCATCTTTATTAACGTTTGCATCAACATGACTATTAACAGTTACATGACCAAATTGAACGGTTCCTTTATGCAAGTTTTGACCATTTGGTGCTTTCGTTACTTCTTCAACAGCAATTTCAAAATTGTCGTTACCAACTGTACCATGATCTGCAACTTGACCACCACTGACCGCATAAAATGGCGTTTCTTTTAAAACAAAATAAATGATGTCTCCAGCTTCTGCATGACTAACAGCTTGGCCATTGTAGATAAGATCTGTAATCTCAGTTTGATAATCAGTCGTTTCATATCCAACAAATTTGCTTTTTGTAGTTATGTTTTTAAGCACTTCGCTTTGAATTTGCATTGATTGTGAATTTTGGCGTGCCTGTCTAGCACGGTCACGTTGTTGTTGCATTTCATTTTCAAATGTTTCCATATCAACAGTGATGCCTTCTTGTGTAGCTATTTCTTCAGTTAATTCGATTGGGAAACCATATGTGTCATATAATTTAAATGCATCTGAACCATTAATTTCTTTTGTCGTCAGTTTTGCTTTAGCAATCAGTTGATCTAAAATTGATAGCCCTTCTTGTAATGTTTCGTGGAATCGTTCTTCTTCTGATTTAATGACCCGTTTAATGAAATCAGCTTTTTCTTTAACATTTGGATAATAAGGTTCCATGATATCTGCAACAATATCAACGAGCTTGTACATAAATGGTTCTTGAATATCTAATGTTTGGCTAAAACGTACAGCTCTACGTAACAAACGACGTAAAACATAGCCACGTCCTTCATTTGCCGGCAAAGCACCATCTGAAATTGCAAATGCGATTGTTCTAATGTGATCAGCAATGACTTTAAACGCCACATCTTGTTCCGGTATTTCAAGATATTTCTTGCCGGAAACTTTTTCAACTTCTTCAATGATAGGCATGAACAAGTCTGTCTCATAATTTGTACGCACATTTTGTGCTACAGAAGCCATGCGTTCTAGGCCCATACCAGTATCAATGTTTTTATTTGGTAATGGCGTATAAGTATGATCTTTATTATGATTAAATTCACTAAACACAAGGTTCCATACTTCTAAATAACGTTCATTTTCACCACCAGGATACATTTCTTCAGCAGGGTCGTTCTTGCCAAATGCTTCACCACGGTCATAAAAGATTTCTGTGTTTGGTCCTGATGGTCCTTCTCCAATATCCCAAAAATTGCCTTCAATACGTATAATGCGACTTTCTTCTAAGCCGATATCGTTATGCCATAAATGATATGCTTCTGTATCTTCGGGATGAATGGTTACATACAGTTTGTCTGGTTCCATTGCCATCCATTTGTCACTTGTTAAAAATTCCCAAGCAAATTCAATAGCTTCTTTTTTGAAATAGTCCCCAATAGAAAAGTTACCTAGCATTTCAAAGAATGTATGATGACGTGCTGTAAAACCTACATTTTCAATATCATTCGTTCTAATTGCTTTTTGCGAATTTACGATTCTAGGTTTTCTTGGTGTTTCTCGACCATCAAAATATTTTTTTAATGTTGCTACACCTGAATTTATCCATAGTAATGAATTATCATCAATAGGAACTAAAGGTGCAGATGGTTCAACCATATGTCCTTTTTCTACAAAGAAATCAATATACATTTGTCTTATTTCACTAGCTTTTAAATTTTTCATTGGGTTTCACTCCTCAAATTCTTAGTCACAATTAAAAACGTTCATCCACAAGGGACGAACGTTTTCGCGGTACCACCCTAGTTATAAAGATACGAATCACTATTGATTCCACTTTATCACTTCATTGTCTTATCCATATTAGCACAAAGTAGCGTTCAGCAAACTGTATTGTACTTTACACCAACCAGCACATCTCTTTGAATACTCATTTGCTTACTCATCTTCATGTTTATTCACATTTTATTTTAAGTTGTGTTGTCTAAATTGTCAACGTTCAATAAAGTCATATGGCGTCATTTGATTCATGTTAATCATCGGATCTATTTGATAAATTGTCGCTGCTGATAATGTATCTTTTTTATGTTTAGCTATGATATTATCATCAGTAGAATTCTGCGTTTCGTGTCCAAAATATGCTTCTAATAAATCATATAATTGCGTCATTCTAACTTGACCATTTGTTTTAAGACCAATGTCAAAGGCTTGTGGATCCCCTAGTAATACTAAAGATTGTTTAGCTCTAGTCAAACCAGTATAAAGAATAGGCTTTTGTAACATTCTAAAATATTGTTTCACTACGGGCATAATAACGATTGGGAATTCTGAACCTTGGGACTTGTGAATCGAAGTGCAATATGCATGCGTTAATTCAATTAAGTCTTGTCGTGTAAATGTAATTTCATTACCGTCAAAATCGACGATAATAACATCTTTATTTAAAGCATTTTCTTTTGCCCAAAAAATGCCAACAATAATACCAATATCTCCATTAAAAATATTGTCATTAGGACGATTTACTAACTGTAATACTTTATCGCCTTTGCGGAATGCAGCATCACCAAATTCAATTTCACGGGCGTCTGGTTCTTTAGGATTTAAAATTGTTTGCAGAATTTGATTTAAACGTTTAATACCTGCACTTCCTTTATACATGGGAGCAAGTACTTGAATATCACTCATGTCATATCCTTTACTAACTGCACTGGATACTACTTTCTTAACAACGTCAGGAATTTGTTCTGCACTACAATTAATGAAGCTTCTATCATGATAACGTTTTGTAATATCTATGGATTCGTTTTGTTTCATGTGGTGAGCTAATTCAATAATACTTGAACCATCTTGTTGTCGGTAGACTTCAGTTAAATTGACACGTGGTATTTTTTTAGACTGGATTAAGTCCTTAAATACTTGTCCAGGCCCAACAGAAGGCAGTTGGTCTTCATCTCCAACAAATACAATTTGGGCATCTAAAGGTACCGCATTTAAAAACTGATGAAATAACCAAGTGTCAACCATAGACATTTCATCTATGATAATTAATTTTGCTTTAATTTCATTATCTAAAATGTCTTCTGGTTGTGTATCTTGATTCCATCCTATAAGTCGGTGGATGGTCATTGCCTCTAAGCCAGTAGCTTCTTGTAAACGTTTCGATGCTCTGCCTGTAGGAGCTGCTAATACTACTGGGAAATCATCATCAGTGTAATCCGCATAATCTAAAGAAAGTCCATGAATTTCAGCGTATAACTCTACAATACCTTTAATGACAGTTGTCTTACCAGTTCCAGGTCCGCCAGTTAATAACATGATTTTTGAGTTTATAGCTGTTTGTAAAGCCTCTTTTTGTGATGCAGCATAATGTACTTCATTGCTATCTTCTATCTCTCCAATATGCAACTGTAAATCAGATTGCTCAAGTTCATTTAATTTATGGGTATGAGTTAATATACGATATAAGTTTTGTACGCTTTTTAATTCTGAGTAGTAAAGACTGGGGATGGCAATTTTTTGTTGATCAAGAATCAACTTATCTTCTTCCATTAAAATTTGCAACATTTCTTCAAGTTGATGTATTTCAATTATTTCATCCCCTTGCGTACTTAACATTGTTTGTGCTGATTTAAGAATTGTTTCAGCAGGTAAATAAGTATGCCCTTGTTTAATACATTCTTCCTCTAGTGTGAATAATATGCCAGCTTTTAATCGTTCTGGGTCATTAAAGTCGATGCCGATATTACGTGCTAATGTATCAGCTTTATTAAATCCAATTCCTTTAATATCATATACAAGTTTATACGGGTTATTATCAACGACGTTTATTGTTTCACTTTGATAAAACTGATAGATTGCCATTGATAGTTTAGGGCCAAATCCTAAATCATGTAAGTGTATCATGATTTTTTCTGATTCTTGATTGGCTGCTATTTGTTGTGCAATTTGCTCTTGTTTCTTTTTAGAAAGATTTGAAACTTTTGTTAATATGTCTGGATGAGCTAAAATATCATTTATTGCATTTTCTCCCAAAGTATTAACAATATTTTGTGCTGTCTTTTTACCAATACCTTTAAATAAATCACTTGATAAGTAGGTAATAATAGCATCTTTCGTTTGTGGTAATTCTTTTTCAAATGTATCAGCTTTTAGTTGTTTGCCATATTTTGGATGCGCAACAACCTGTCCTTTAAAGGTGTATACGTCGCCTTCAACAATATTTGGGAAAAACCCTACAACCGTTGGCATCGTATCGAACGATTCATTAGATTCAATGGTATCAACTTTAAGTACAGTATAGAAATTATCTTGATTTTGGAACAAAATAACTTCGACGGTGCCCTTTAACATCGTTGGTTCAAATAGTGTAGGGTTATCCATATTAATCCTCCTTGTTCTTCATAGATAAAAAAGTGGCTTTTGCGTGCTGACTTAATAAATGTTTAGGATCAATGGCAATTGCCCGCTCAAAATACGAAATAGCTGTATCTATGTCTTCAGTCTCCATATATATCGCTAATCCTAAGTTGTATAATGCGTCAGTATGTGATGAGTCAAGTTGTAAGACGTATTTAAGTTGTTGAATAGCTTGTTCAAACATTTCTAATTGACATAATACAAGTCCGTATTGAAATTGAATTTCACTATCCCTATTTTCATCTTTTTCAGCTGCAGTCATTAAATATGGCAATGCTTCTTTAAATGCTTCTAATTGGTTGAATGCCATACCTATCATATAATTACAATCAACCATATCCATGTGATATTTTAATGATTTTTGATAGAGTTTGATGGCTTCATTGAAACGACCTTGATTATAATAAATATTTGCTAAATTATAATAAATTGCACCGTTTGTATCATCAATTGTTAATGCACGTTGAAAAAACTTTTCAGCCTGTACGATTTCTCCAATATCAGCCAGAATAATGCCAGCATTAATGTAATTTTCAATCACGTTTGGATTTTCTTCTATGTTATTAAATAATGCTTTCAGGGCTTTATCTCTCTGCCCTTTTTGTATGTATTGATATATTTGTTCTTGTTCAGTCACTAGAATACCTCATTTCATTCATCATTATATCATGTACAAACTTTTAATAAATAAAAACAACCGCTTATTCTAAATAGCACTTGTGAATAAACGGTTGAATATCAACTCTAATTAACAACAGTAAAGTTTATTTAAAAGTAATTAAACGACATAGCTTAATTGCCCAGAAGTTTTGTAAACATCATCAATCGTTGCGCCACCTAAACAGATTTCACCATCATAGAATACAACTGATTGACCAGGAGTAATCGCTCGAACTGGTTCTTTAAAAGTCACTTTTATCGAGTGATCATCGACGCGTTCAACAGATACCTCCGTATCTTGTTGACGATATCTAAATTTAGCAGTGCAGTTAAATCCGCGTTCTAAATCTACTGGATTGACGAATGAATAATCTGATGCTATTAAATAATCACTATATAATGCATCGTGATGGAAACCTTGTTCAACGTATAATACGTTGTCTACTAAATTTTTGCCAACAACAAACCAAGGATCACCATCTCCACCAATACCTAAACCATGACGTTGTCCTATCGTATAATACATCAAACCACTGTGCACGCCCATTTTTTTACCATCAAGTGTTCGCATATCGCCGGCTTGAGCAGGTAAATATTGTGATAGAAATGATTTGAAGTTTCTTTCACCAATAAAACAAATGCCTGTAGAATCTTTTTTCTTTGCTGTAGCTAGCCCTTGTTCTTCCGCTATTCGACGTACTTCTTTTTTCTCTATATCTCCAATAGGAAACATGACTTTGGATAATTGTTGCTGTGATAATTGATTTAAAAAATATGTTTGATCTTTATTATTGTCAACGCCACGTAGCATTTCAACGTGACCGTCGTCATAACGTTTAAGGCGAGCATAATGACCAGTTGCTACATAATCAGCACCAAGTTTAAGTGCGTGTTCTAAAAAGGCCTTAAATTTTATTTCTTTATTACACATCACATCAGGATTTGGTGTACGTCCTTTTTTATATTCATCTAAAAAATAAGTAAATACTTTATTCCAATATTCTTCTTCAAAATTTACAGCATAATAAGGAATGCCAATTTGATTACATACAGCAATAACATCATTATAATCTTCTGTAGCTGTACATACGCCATTTTCATCAGTGTCATCCCAATTTTTCATGAAAATACCTATAACGTCATAACCTTGTTCTTTTAATAAATATGCGGTAACCGAGCTATCAACACCGCCTGACATGCCAACGACAACGCGAATATCTTTATTAGACACTATGATTCCTCCTTAAACTTATGATAAATTTTATGAATTTCCGCTACGATATATTTGATTTCATGTTCTGTAGTTAACTCACTGAAACTAAATCTTATTGAATGTTTTGAACGTTCTTCATCCTCATACATGGCAGATAACACGTGAGATGGTTCGGTTGATCCTGCAGTACAAGCGGATCCTGACGAAACATAGATATTTGCTAAATCTAATAAAGTTAGCATCGTTTCAACATCTATAAATGGAAAATATAAATTTAAAATATGACCCGTTGTTTCTGTCATTGAACCATTTAACTCAAAAGGAATAGCACGTTCCTGTAAGCTAACTAAAAATAATTCTTTTAATTGCATTAATTTGACGTTATTTTCATTTAAAGCATTATTTGCTAATTCTAATGCTTTTGTAAAACCAACAATTTGTGGTACGTTTTCAGTTCCGGCACGACGTTTCATTTCTTGTTCTCCGCCTAATTGTGAAAATTGTATTGGCGTATTTTCTTTAACAAGCAGCACACCCACACCTTTTGGTCCGCCGAATTTATGGCCAGTAATACTCATTGTGTCGATTTTAAAATCATGAAAATTAATTTCTAAATGCCCAATTGCTTGGACAGCATCAACGTGTAACAATGCATTACTCTCCGCTACAATTGTTTCTATTTCATATATAGGTTGAACTGTTCCTACTTCATTGTTTACAAACATAATAGACACAAGAATGGTATCATCAGTAAGTGATTCTTCTAGCTGATCTAAATCAACTTGACCAGTATCATCTACATCTAAATATGTGACGTCATAGCCTTCACGCTCAAGTTGTTCAAAAACATGTAGTACAGAGTGATGTTCAATCTTTGTAGTTATAATATGATTACCGATATGCTCATTTGCATATACTAACCCCTTAATAGCAGTATTATTAGCTTCTGTTGCACCACTAGTAAAAATAATCTCATTTCGCTTAGCACCTAATAGTTCTGCTACTTTTTGGCGTGATTGATCTAAATATTTACGTGCATCACGTCCAACAGAATGTATAGATGATGGATTACCATAATGCTGTTTATATATATTCATCATTTCATCAATAACTTCAGGTCTAACTGGGGTCGTCGCCGCGTAATCTGCATATACTTCCATGTAATTTACACTCCTTGAGATAATATCAATGTTCCTATAATAGCACCAATGCTGTTATTTTTCTATAGTTCTGTTTATGACTTTCACTTATTAGTTTAACATTTTAATTAATAGTAATGATACAGATAATATACTTACTGAATTCGTGTTAAATTGAGCATCTAAATATAAAAGTATTCTCACAATTGTTATACTTTATGCACTATTATCATAAGGGGTATATAAAGTTATGAAAAAGATAAAATATTCTGCATTAAATTTAGTACCTATTAGAGAAGGACAAAATGAAAATGATGCGCTTGCTGATATGGTTACACTTGCACAACAACTTGAAAAATTAAATTATGAACGTTATTGGATTGCGGAGCACCATAATGCGCCAAACTTAGTGAGTTCTGCTACTGCATTGCTAATACAACATACTTTAGAACATACGTCATATATGCGTATAGGTTCAGGTGGAATTATGTTACCTAATCACGCACCACTTATTGTTGCAGAACAGTTTGGTACGTTAGCCACGCTATATCCTAATCGCATTGACTTAGGATTAGGTCGTGCACCAGGTACAGATATGATGACAGCTAGTGCATTAAGAAGAGATCAACATAATGGTGTATATCAATTTCCTGATGAGGTAGAACAATTACAAAAATATTTTGGACCAGAAAATCAACAAGACTATGTTAGAGCCTACCCCGCTGTGAATAAGCAAGTACCATTGTATATATTGGGGTCTTCAACTGATTCTGCTCATTTAGCAGCACGCAAAGGCTTACCTTATGTTTTTGCAGGTCATTTTGCACCACAACAAATGAAAGATGCCATAGACATATATAAGGAATTATTTGAACCTTCTGATGTACTTAGTGAACCTTATGTCATAGTCTGTTTAAATGCTATTATTGCTGATAGTGATGAAGAAGCTCAATACTTGTCTACAACTCAAGCTCAAGTGATGATTAGTATTACCCGTGGACGTATGCAACCAGTCCAACCGCCAACAGATAATTTACAAAGTTTGCTAACGCCTCGTGAGTACGAAATGGTTAAGCAACGGCAAAAATATTCACTTATTGGCTCAGAATTAAGTGTGAAGCAACAACTTGAAGATTTTATTCAGAAATATGGAGAAATTGATGAATTAATGGCGGTAAGTTATATTTATGATCAAGACAAACAACTTGATTCATATCGTCGTTTAAAACGAATTATTGAAGCTGACAAATGAGTAAAAGATTTATAGCAGCAAATCATTAGAAAATAGATAATTAAATAACTACGAAAGGACTATCGTTTAAAGTTAATAAGTAGAATAGTAAGTTATAAAATTGCAGTATACGAAAAATAAGCTCAAAAATGAATTTGTTTAAATTCATCTTTGAGCTGTATTTCTCTTCTATATGATTACTTTACCATGACACAACAAAGATTAATCTTTTTTATCTTCTTTATCTTTGTTGTCATTACCATCTGTAAATTCATTAATTTTATCTTTTGCTTTTTGTACCTGTTCATTATCACTATCTTTAAATTTGTTAGCTGCATCTTTTGCTTTATCCATGAAACCCATAAATAATATGCTCCTTTCAGATTTTAAATAATTTTAATATCTGTTATTTCGATGCTGTTATGATACATTTTCCCAGGTTAAGAACTAAATAAACATATTTTTTAGCTATTTAAATGTAAAACATGTAACCATCTAAATCGGCTTCAGTTTCAACATAATCAGCTAAGTATTTTAATGTTGTATTATCTAATACATCTCGTACCGCATCACGCATACGCAACCACAATTGTTTTTGTGCAGGTGGCTCGGATTCGATACTTTCAACAAATGTGATGGGCCCTTCAAGTAAGCGAATAATATCACCAGCAGTAATTTCTTCTGCTGGGACTCTAAGTTGATAGCCACCTTTAGCACCACGCACACTTCGAATTAAACCAGCATTTCTTAAAGGGCCTACTAATTGTTCAAGATATAAATCACTTAAACTGTTTTCAGCAGCGATTGATTTCAATGATACACAGCCTTGCCCTTCTTTTTTTGCAAGAGATATCATTAAAGTTAAACCGTATCTCCCTTTCGTTGATATTTTCATAACATTACCTCACTTAATTCGATATATATATTCCCATTCTATCATTTTTTAAGTTAATATAGAATTAGAAAGGATGAAAAATTGTGACTAATGAACCATTAGCTTCTCGAATGCGACCTAAAAATATAGATGAAATTATTTCTCAACAACACTTGGTTGGTCCAAGAGGTATTATACGCCGTATGGTAGAAACCAAACGTTTATCTTCGATGATTTTCTATGGACCTCCAGGTATTGGTAAAACAAGTATTGCTAAAGCTATTTCTGGTAGTACTGCATATAAATTCAGACAATTAAATGCTGTCACGAATACCAAAAAGGATATGCAGCTCGTTGTTGAAGAAGCCAAGATGTCAGGGCAAGTTATCTTATTATTAGACGAAATTCATCGATTAGATAAAGCTAAACAAGATTTCTTATTACCGCATTTAGAAAATGGCAAAATTGTACTTATTGGTGCAACAACTTCAAATCCATATCATGCGATTAATCCAGCAATACGTTCTAGAGCACAAATTTTCGAATTATATCCATTAAATGAAGAAGATATAAAAGTTGCGTTGATGCGAGCAATTGAAGATGATTCTAGAGGATTGGCCTCTTATCATCCTCATATTGATGAGGATGCAATTGAATATTTTTCTACGCAAAGCCAAGGAGATGTTAGAAGTGCGTTAAATGCGTTAGAACTCGCTGTCTTAAGTGCAGATGAAGACAATGGTGAGCGCCATGTAACGCTAACCGACGCTCAAGATTGTCTCCAAAAAGGTGCGTTTGTAAGTGATAAAGACGGGGATATGCACTATGATGTTATGAGCGCGTTTCAAAAATCTATTAGAGGCAGCGATGTTAATGCAGCGTTACATTATTTGGCAAGACTTATTGCAGCTGGTGATCTTCCTACGATTGTACGTCGCTTGCTTGTAATTAGTTACGAAGATATTGGTTTAGCTTCTCCGGGTGCTGGACAACGGACATTAGCAGCAATACAAGCGGCAGAACGCTTAGGCTTTCCAGAAGCACGTATTCCGTTGAGTCAAGCTGTTATTGAACTGTGTTTATCTCCTAAGTCAAATTCAGCGATAACGGCAGTGGATAGCGCTTTAAGCGATATTAATGCTGGAAATATCGGCCAAATACCTGATTACTTAAAGGATGGACATTATTCTGGTGCCAAAAAATTAGGCAGAGCAATTGGCTATAAATATCCCCATAATTATGACAATGGTTATGTTGCTCAACAATATTTACCCGATAAATTAAAAAACAGAGAGTATTATACCCCTAAAGCAACTTCAAAAACTGAACAACAGTTTAAGGCTGTTTACGATAATTTAAAACAACAAAAATGATGGCGTTAATTCACTACGCCATCATTTTTGTTTAATGTTTATTATTACTTTGTGTACCTTTGTCCTTAATTCTTGTGATAGGAACATCTTTTAAAATATCATTGACTACATAACTTGCACAAATTAGGCCAACGACACTTGGTACAAAAGCATTTGAAGATGGTGGCATTTGACCTTTGCGGTTAATTGCATTCGCATCACCTACTGTTGCTTTTACATCTTCACGGATGACAATTGGACTTTCATCCGAGAAAACAACAGGAATGCCTTTTTTAATACCTAGCCTTCTAAGTTTATTTCTAATAATTTTAGCCATTGGATCCATGTATGTCTTAGATATATCTTCAATTTTAAAGCGCGTTGGATCTGTTTTATTTGCAGCTCCCATACTCGATATGACTTTGATTCCTCTCTCAAAGCACTCTCTCATTAAATGAACTTTATAAATAATTGTATCACTAGCATCGATAAAATAATCTATTTCATAGTTGTTAAATAAATCTTCATATGTTTCTTCAGTATAAAACATATGTAATGGTGTTACTTTACAGTCAGGGTTAATTAATTTAATTCTTTCTTCCATAAGCGTTACTTTACTTTGGCCTATGGTTGAAGTAAGCGCATGTATTTGTCGATTAACATTGGTTATGTCAACATCATCTTTGTCTATTAAAATAATGTGACCAATATTTGTCCTAGCTAATGCTTCGGCCGCAAATGAACCTACACCACCTATACCTAATACGACAACAGTTTTTTCTTTTAGTAAGGCTAAACCTTCTTTACCATATGCTAACTCATTTCTAGAAAATTGATGCTTCATATTTAACTCCTTATTCAAATCACTTTTAACAGTATTCTACCAAAAGCAAGACAAAATAAAATACGCAAGACAAAGTCTTGCGTACCGATAGAGTCCATAGGTGCCGTAGTTATCATAGCTTGATCATTCGGCCTGCTATATACAGGTGGGTGCCCTGTTTCTTGTTTTGCAAGTCCTCCAATTGAGGCGTGTGCGCTGCAAGAAAACCTATTAGGCTCCCTGATCAAAGAGTGTTAGGCCCAAATTAAAAAGCAAACTTACGTACACCACAGATGACTATCTTATGACTACATCATAGCACCATTATAGATAATTTGAAACTAAAACGATTCGATATGTTAAAAGTTACGCGCAATAAAGTTGTAAGATTGACATAAACATTCTTTATTAATGTCGAATTCTAAGTGATAATTCTTGTAATTGTTTATCAGACACGTCGCTAGGTGCATCGGTTAATAGACAAGTTGCTGATGCAGTTTTAGGGAATGCAATTGTATCTCTTAAGTTAGTTCGATTTGTCAATAACATAACTAATCTGTCCAAACCTAGAGCTATTCCACCATGTGGCGGTGCACCATATTTAAAGGCATCTAATAAGAAGCCGAACTGTTCTTGGGCTTGTTCTTTAGTAAATCCTAAAACTTCAAACATTTTTTCTTGTAAGACACCATGATGAATTCTAATAGAACCACCACCTAATTCATAGCCATTTAATACAATATCATATGCATTGGCTTGCGCATTTTCAGGTTCAGAATCTAATTTTTTAATATCTTCTTCTTTTGGTGAAGTGAATGGATGGTGTGCTGCAACATATCTTTTTGCATCTTCGTCATATTCAAGTAATGGCCAATCAGTTACCCATAAGAAGTTTAGCTTTGTTTCATCAATTAAACCTAGCTCTTTTGCAAGTTTGATACGCAGTGCACCTAGGCTTTGTGCCACAACATTAGGTTTATCAGCCACAAACATAACCAAATCTCCTGGCTCTGCCCCCGTTAACTCAGTTAATGTCGCTACATTAGCATCTTCAAAGAATCGAGCAATAGGGCCACTTAACCCTTCCTCAACTACTTTGACCCAAGCTAATCCTTTAGCACCGTATATATTAACAAATTCAGTTAACCCATCCATATCTTTACGTGTATAGTTGTCGGCTGCACCTTTGGCAACAATTGCTTTGACTTGACCGTTTTGATTAACTGTATCTTTAAATACCTTAAAGTCCATTTCTGTTCCAAGTTTCGACACATCAATTAATTCCATATCAAAACGAGTGTCAGGCTTATCAGAACCATAACGACTCATAGCTTCGTTGTATGTCATGCGTGGGAATGGCCCTTCAACATCAATACCTTTTACTTCTTTAACAACTTTTCGTAGCATTTCTTCGCCCATAGCCATTACATCTTCTTGGTCTACAAAGCTCATCTCAATATCGACTTGAGTAAATTCAGGTTGGCGATCAGCACGTAAGTCTTCATCGCGGAAACATTTAACAATTTGATAATATTTATCGAAACCACTAATCATTAATAATTGCTTAAATAGCTGTGGAGATTGTGGTAAAGCGTAAAATTCACCTTCGTGGACACGAGAAGGAACTAAATAGTCACGGGCACCTTCAGGAGTCGATTTTGTTAAAACGGGTGTTTCAATGTCGAAAAAGCCATTATTATCAAGATAGTGACGAATTGATTGCGTAATTTGATGTCTCATTTTAAATGTTTGTGCTAATTCGGTGCGTCTTAAATCTAGGTAGCGATATTTTAAACGTATATTTTCATCTACATTTTGATTTTCTTCGTTGATTGAAAATGGTGGTGTTTCAGATTTATTAATTACTTCAATATGAGAAACTTGAACCTCAACTTGTCCTGTTTTGATTTTAGGATTTATAGTTTCTGGATCACGTTTTGTTACTTGTCCCTGTACTTCAACTACATATTCTGAACGAACAGTTTCTGCAATATTAAGTGCTTCTTGTGAGAAAGCAGGGTTAAATACGATTTGAACAATACCCTCTCTATCTCTTAAGTCAATAAAAATTAAACCACCTAAATCACGGCGATTATGCACCCATCCTTTTAACGTTATTTTTTCTCCCAATAATTCTTCTGTTACAAGGCCACAGTATGTTGTTCTCTTAGTCATGTATCATGTTCCTTTCTCTTACTTATTTAAAATAACTTAATAAATTCTCAAATTTAACAGTTTCTGAATTGCCTGATTCCATATGTTTAACTTCTACAATTTGATTATCAAGTTCTTGGTCGCCAATAACAATTGTATAAGTTGCATTCAAACGATCAGCTTGTTTCATTTGACCCTTAATTTTACGATTTAAATAATCTTTATCAGCACTTATGCCATTTTTACGACAATCATTAAGTAATTTTACTGCAAAATGATTGGCTGCTTCTCCCATCGTAACAATAAATAAATCTAATGTTTCATTTTCAACGATGTCGATATTTTCTTCTTCTAGTGCCAATAATAAGCGTTCGATACTTAGTGCAAAGCCTATACCAGTTTGATTAGGACCGTCCAATAATTGCAATAAACCGTTATAACGACCGCCACCACATAAAGTTGTTATCGCGCCGTCATAATTAGGGTTATCCATCATTAATTCAAATGCCGTGTGGGTGTAGTAATCTAAGCCCCGCACAAGGTTTGAATCTTCAACATAAGGTATGTTTAAATCATCTAAATATTGTTTGACAGCTTCATAATATGCCTTAGATTCATCATTTAAATAGTCAGTAATCTTTGGTGCAGTTTTAATGGCTTTTTTATCACGGTCTACTTTACAATCTAATATTCTCATTGGATTCGTGTGTAAACGTGATTGACAATCAGAACAAAAATCATCAATAACTGGTTCAAAGTGTTTTACTAGCGCTTCATTGTATTCTTTTCTTGATTCTGCATCACCAATGCTATTAATTACTAATTTAAGATGCTTTAAACCAAAAGATTGGTATATTTGCATTACCATTGCTAGAACTTCAGCATCAATACTTGGATCTTCAGCACCTATTGCTTCAACACCAAATTGTGTAAATTGACGATAACGCCCCTTTTGTTTACGTTCGTATCTAAACATTGGTCCGTTATAATATAACTTAACTGGTTGATTAGGCAAGCCTTGCATTTTATTTTCGATATAAGATCTTACAACTGCTGCTGTACCTTCAGGGCGCAATGTAATACTTCTATTACCTTTATCTTTAAATGTGTACATCTCTTTTTGTACTACATCAGTAGAGTCACCTACACCACGTGCAAATAAATCTGTACTTTCAAAAATAGGGGTTCTTATTTCTTGATAATTATATAATTTCATAAGTTGAGCTAATTTATTTTCAATATAGCGCCATTTAGCAGTTTCTTCTGGCAGTATATCTTGTGTACCACGAGGAATCTTAATCATATCACCACTCCTACTATTAATTTTTTCAAAAATTAAACGCCCCTTGTACAGTAAAAAACTATACAAGGGACGAATATCCGTGTTGCCACCCTAATTGATTGAAATATATCAGTTCAATCCACTCATTACGTGTAACGTACGCATGACGGCTTTACTTTCATAAAGCACCTGTTCTTGTGTTCAAAGACATTAATTACTCCGTATAATCTTACAGCCAAGGATTATATCTCTACGCAATGATTGCTACCTTTTCATTAATTCTTTCAAGAATATGACCGGTTTTGTTTATAAATTTCATATTTAATATTAACGATTTTTCGCTTAAATTGCAAGTTTATGAAGCAAAATATTGTTTTAGCCCATCGACAACACCTTCAAGTACAATATGACGATGATGTTGGTCTCTAATCATTGTTTCATCTGTAGGATTACTAATATAGCCAAGTTCTAAGAGCACTGCCGGTATTTTAGATTGTCGTAACACTTGATAATTTTCTTGTTTGGCACCTCTATTAGATAATAATGCCTTTTTTTGGATTGATGCATTCAGCGTTTCGGCTAACTTGCTTTGACTATCTTTATACCAATAAACTGTAGCGCCATTTGCCACAGAACTTTCAAGAGAATCGTTATGTATGCTCATAAATATATCACCTGATGCTTTACGGTCCTCAAGTTTTACGTATTCATCATCACTTCTGGTCATTTTAACATGTGCGCCTTCTTTTTCTAGTAAGGTCTTTAGTTCTAAGGCGCTTTTAAGTGTATAATTTTTTTCTAAGCTTTTTTTGTTTGTTCTACTTGAAGCTCCCTGATCACTACCACCATGACCAGGGTCAAGTACAATTGTTTTCCCTTTTAATGGTTCTTGACTTTGACTAACATCTTTCTTGATATTTAAGCTCGTATGCCAGCCTGCAATCCATCCTTTTTTAGTTTCTTGCCGATTCTGAACTTCAATCCATTTGCCTGTTTGATTAATCTTTGTAAAACCTTCTCCCTTATCTACCTTTTCGATAACGGGATATGCTGCGTTAGGACCGGTTCTTAATTCTGAGTTTTCAACTACAGTAATACGATCACTTTTTTGGTCGTTATGATTCAAAAATAAAAATAACAAGATTAAAAATAATATAAAGGAAATCAATGCAATCATAGTGGGCTTATTTTTTATTTTATATTTTGATAGCCAGGATTGTATTTTATTCATAAAATTTTGCCATCCTGACTTTCATATATAATTGTTACAGGTCCATCATTAATAATTTCTACTTCCATATCAGTACCAAATTCTCCAGTTTGAACATTAATACCATAATCATTTAACGCTTTATTAAATTTTTCATAAAGTTGATTTGCTTCATCCGGAGGCATCGAGTTTGAAAAGCCAGGACGATTTCCTTTTTTAACATCGGCGAATAAGGTAAATTGTGAAATCGACAAAATTTCACCTTCAACTTGTTGAAGATTTAAATTTAATTTTCCTGCATCATCTTCAAATAATCTTGCATTAACGATTTTCTTTGCCAAAGTTTCAATCTCTTGTTCTGTAGATGATTTACCAAAGCCTACTAACAAACAGTAGCCTTGTTTTATAGAATGGTGAATATTATTATTTTTGACACTTGCACGTTTTACACGTTGTAACACAATTCTCATAGATATGCGCCTCCATTAATTCCATACTCTAGTTACAGTATATACATCACCAAGGGATTTGATTTTATCGACTACTCGATATACTTCATTTACATTTTTTACCATAACGCTTAAATTAATAATGGCATTTTTATCCACATCAGAACGTCCCGCTACCTTTATCAAGCTACCATTTGTTGAATTTACGGCTTGTAGCACTTCATTTAGCAAGCCATTTCTATCATAGGCATTTACTTCTAAATCAACTTGGTAACGCTGTGTAGCATCTTTTGATTTCACCCATTCTACGTGAATCAGACGCTCATGTTCATTTTTGATGTTTGGACAGTCTGTACGGTGGACTTTGATACCGTGGCCTTTTGTGATATAACCTACAATATCATCTCCTGGGATTGGATTACAGCATTTTGATAACTTTATAAGTACATTTTCAATTCCTTCGACATAAACGCCACTATCAGTAATAATGTCTTCTTTAATTGGTAATGTCTTAGTGACTTCTTGCGCTTGATTTAATGCCTTTTGCTTATCCAAAATACGTTGTTTTTCAGTCAATTTATTGACGATTTGAAGGGCAGTCACGCCACCAAAACCCACAGCCGCATATAAATCTTCTTCATTTGCAAAATTATATTTTTCATTAACAATTGCAATATTTTTTTCTGTTAAAATATCTTCTGTTCGAAATCCTTGTTCTTTAATTTCAGCTTCTACCATAAACTTACCTTTTTCAATGTTTGAAGAGCGATCTTGTTTTTTAAAGAAACTTTTGATTTTACTTTTAGCACTTGAAGATTTAACGATTTTAAGCCAATCACGACTAGGACCATATGAATGTTTACTTGTTCTTATTTCAATGATATCGCCGGTTTGTATTACATAATCGATGGGAACGATTTTGCCATTGGCTTTGGCACCTATCATTTTATTTCCAACTTCACTATGAATTGCATAAGCAAAATCAATTGGTACGGCGCCATATGGCAATTCGATAACATCGCTGGCAGGTGTAAATGCATAGACTTTGTCACTTTGTAAGTCGTACTTAAGTGATTCCATAAATTCTTGTGCATCATTAGAGGTATGATCCGCTTCAGCAAGCTCTTTTAACCAATTTAATTTATTTTGAAAATCCTGTGTTTTCTCGTCAACAGTCTTTCCTTCTTTATATGCCCAGTGTGCAGCAACACCGTGTTCTGCAATTTCATGCATTTCATAGGTTCGAATTTGTATTTCTAGTGGATCTCCGTTAGGACCAACTACAGTAGTATGTAGAGATTGATACATGTTTTGTTTAGGCATTGCAATATAGTCTTTGAAACGCCCTGGCATTGGTTTCCATAAAGTATGAACGAGACCTAGAATTGCATAGCAATCATTAATTGAATTAACAATTACACGTATTGCTAATAAATCAAAGATTTGATCAAATTGTTTTTTTTGCTTCATCATTTTACGATAAATACTATATATGTGCTTTGGTCTACCGTTAATTTCGCCCTTAATTTTCATTTTTATCATTTCAGCATCAATCATATCAATAGCATTTTTAATATAAGCCTCTCGTTCACTGCGTTTCTTTTTCATGAGATTGACAATGCGGAAATACTGAACACTATCAATATATCTTAAGGCCGTATCTTCAAGCTCCCATTTTATCGTATTAATCCCTAAACGATCTGCAAGAGGCGCGTAAATTTCAAGTGTTTCTTTAGATATTCTGATTTGTTTGTCTCTTGGCATCGCTTTTAATGTACGCATATTATGTAATCTGTCAGCTAATTTTACTAAAATAACTCGTACGTCTTTAGCTATGGCTATAAATAGTTTACGGTGATTTTCAGCTTGTTGTTCTTCTTTAGAACGGTATTTGACCTTTTTAAGTTTAGTTACACCATCAACAATACGTGCAATTTCTTCGTTGAACATCTCTTTGACATCATCAAACGTATAAGCGGTATCCTCTATGACATCATGTAAAAAACCAGCAACAATGGTTGGTCCATCTAGGCGCATTTCAGTTAAAATACCAGCTACTTGAATTGGGTGCATAATATATGGTAACCCATTTTTACGAAATTGCCCTTGGTGTGCTTCATATGCAAGGTGATAACTTTTCAGTACATACTGATAATCATCTGGTGATAAATATGATTTGGCTTTAAATAGAACTTCATCTGCACTATATGGATATTCGTTATTCACGATAAGCACCCCTACTTTTAAAAAATATAATATGTCGTTTCGCCCAACTGTTTCTAAATTTATGTATATACATTTCCATTCTACCAAAATTAGTAGATTGTGATAAAGTGGTTTGAATTTTTATAAATAATAGCTCTATTTTACTACATCATAAAAGATAAATAAATGGGAGTAGAGAAACAAAGTCAAATTTGTACTTTGTATTCTACTCCCATTAAAATATGGTTGAGCAAAGAATGCTCATAATAAACTTCTATGCTTATTCATCATATGAAATTAGACTCATCACGTCATAGTCTTTGATTTTCTCTATACCATTTAAATATTTTAATTCAATAATAAAAGCGATGCCAACAACAATTCCGCCTAACGCTTCGACAAGCTTTATTGCGGCTTCAATAGTTCCACCTGTAGCTAGCAAATCATCTGTAATTAGAACACGCTGTCCTGGTTTAATAGCATCTTTATGCATAGTCAATACATTTGTGCCATATTCTAAATCATATTCATAACGAATAACTTCACGTGGTAATTTACCTTCTTTTCTCACTGGTGCAAAACCTATACCCATTGAATAGGCAACAGGGCAACCAATAATAAATCCTCTTGCCTCAGGACCTACAACAATATCTACTTCTCTTTCTTTGGCATAAGTAACAATTTGGTCAGTTGCATAACCGTATGCTTCTCCATTATCCATGATTGTTGTAATATCTTTAAAACTAACCCCTGCCTTAGGCCAATCTTGTACTTCTGATACATATTGCTTTAAATCCATCTTTGTTTCCTCCTAATAGTTAACCCATTTGCTCGATAATCCAATGTTTCAAATGCTGAAAATCATCATACAGCATTAATTTTTCAACTTCTATTCTTGCTTTTCTCGTTTGATAAACTTGACTTGCTTCTATATCCTGTTTATTAGGATTTTGATTTACTGATATTATACCATTGCTATCTATAATAAAGCCCAGTTCAAGAAAAACTTTTAACATAAATTTTAATGTATTAGGCTGAATCCCCAAAAATTTCGATAATGCCATCCCATCGTTGACTAAATTTACTTTTTGTTTTGACATCAGTATTTTAAAGCAAGCTTTGAATGTTTTTTTATCAGGCATACCTTCGAAATAAATTGAATGTTGATGTTGTAAAACAACATATATTTGAGAAAATTGATGACCATTCATACTTTCTGATAAATGTGCTAATGAAAGGGGTAAATCACGTAATACGACACGATTTACATGTTCATCAATAGTTTCGCCATAATGATAATAATTATGATCTAATTTTTCTTTTTGTGGATGAATTAATATGGCTAATTGCTCGTCATGAAAATCGATTGATAGCTGTTTCCGTTTACTTCTATAATCCAAAATTTGCTGTTGATTGATAGCAATATCCTGAATGATAAATTGTGGTGATTGATTGCCATTCCATTCATTGATTTGTAACTGACCTATCATGTTAATTGGTTGGTTCAGCTCTAACTCATCGACTAAACTTCCGCTATTCCAATAAAGTGTAGCCAAATTAGAGTTACCAATTGTCATTTTTAAATGATTCTTATCTTTTCCAATCGCTTTCAATGAATTAACATTGACATCATCTAATTCAAATAATGGTTTATTAAAGTCGATTCCAAATGGTTTTAATCGCTCTATATCGTAAATGTTATTAACGGTAATCTCGTCTTCTGTAATTTTCACATCTATTTGTTTTTTCTGATCAAACGATGTCGTCTGAGCCAAATTTGCCATCCATGCATTTAGGCCTTCTCGCAATTCAGATATGTTTTCGATAGGCATTGTCATCCCAGCAGCCATATGATGGCCACCAAATTTAGATATTAAATTTTGATGGTCACTTAAGATTTCAAACATTGAAACTTGTTCAATGCTACGAGCTGATCCTTTTGCATAATGTTGTTCATCATCAATATTAAGAATGAGCGTTGGCAATCCATATGTTTCTACAATTCTAGACGCTACAATTCCCAACACACCTTCGTGCCAATTTTCTTTTGCTAACAGCAGAAATTGACGCCCTTTAGCCACTTCTTCTTTGGCAAGTAACAAAGCCTCTTCTGTAATTTTTGATACAATATCTTTTCGTTCGTTATTAAAATGATTAACTTGTTCTGCTAAAAATGCTGCTTCTTCAGCATCTTCTGTCATAAGTAATTCAGCAGCTAATGATGCGTCTTCTAATCGTCCAACAGCATTTAATCTCGGGCCGATGATAAAGCCAATTGTTTCTTCATCAATGGGATCGTTATAGTTTGCTTCATTTAATAGTGCTGCAATTTGAATAGGCTGATAATCATTTAATATAGATAACCCCGTTTTTACAATGGTTCTATTCTCATCTGTTAACGATACTAAATCGGCAATGGTTCCTATTGAAGCAAGAGCAATATAATATGGCGGTACATTATTTTTTAGTAGCGCTTGCGAAACCTTATAAGCGACCCCTGCACCACAAAGGTTCGGACATGGATAGTCGAATTCTGGGTGCATAGGGTGAACAATCGCAAAAGCATCTGGTAAAGTGCTTCCCATTTCGTGATGATCTGTAACAATAACATCTACGCCTAATTCTTGAATCATTTCAATTTCACGATATCCTTGAATACCATTATCAACTGTAATGATAAGTGAAACACCTTCATCATAAGCATTTTTAAACGCTAACTCATTCGGACCGTAACCTTCAGAAAAACGATTTGGAATATACCAACCTACTTCTGCTCCTAAAGATTGAAGCGTTTTTACCATAATCGTTGTTGATGTCACACCATCTGCGTCATAATCACCATAGATTAAAATGCGCTCGTGTTTATCAATTGCCAAATTAATGCGTTCTATGGCTTTGGTCATATCACTTAATAGCCATGGCTCATGCAATTGTTGTTGCCCATTCAATAATCCTTCAATATCTTTTTCATTTACGATATGTTTACTTTCTAACACTTTTTTTATAATTGGAGAAAGTTTATATTTCTTTGCTATTTGTTCATCTATATATTGAGTTGGTTCATTGTGATTCCAAGTATATTTTGATTTAATCATAAGCCTTCCTCATTTCCAAAAGCCATTATATCGAAAATCTGCTTAAATAAAAAGCTTCAACATATATTTTTTTAAGTTTTATGATGTTTGTAAAAATCTTCTTTGTAGAAGTACTATCGTTTTTTTATAAAGTTAGTAGAAAGCGTAAAGAAAATCATAATTTTGCCAAGCATTTTAAAAAATCTGTTGTTCTTAAGTAATATAGCAATAAAAAACATCCTCGAACCACTAATTAGATGATTCGATGATGTTTCAGTTGATTAAACTAGAATTTTTTCGTCATTTGATTTTTTCTCTTTATAGACAACCAACTTACCTTTATCAGATTTTTTCAATTGTCGTTTTTTCATAATACCCCAAAGCGGCACAGCAATAAAGATTGAAGAGAATACACCAGAAATTAATCCTACAAGTAAAGCTAACGAGAAATTAAAGATACTTGGTGCACCGAATAGTAATATGGCAACTACAACAACTATGACGGTAAGCACAGTATTGATTGAGCGTGTCATTGTTTGTCGAATTGATCGGTTAACGATATCGTCAATTTGTTCTGGCGACGTAATTACTTTTAGCTTATGCAAGTTTTCACGTACGCGGTCAAACGTTACAATCGTATCGTTGATGGAATAACCAATGATTGTTAATACGGCAGCTATAAACGTGATATCTACTTCAATACGGAATAAACTAAAGACTGCCACAATCATAAATGCATCATGCAATAATGCGAGTACTGAGGACAATCCCATTCGCCATTCAAAACGCAATGATACATAAATGATAATACCGATTGAAGCATATATTAAAGCCTTCAAAGCATTTTTAGCTAACTCTTGACCTATGACAGGTGACACTGTATTTACAGAAGGACTATGTCCAAATTCATTTTTAAATTTATCATTTAATTTGGCAATGTCTTTTTTAGCTAAATCATGTTTAAACATAATAGTTGCTTGCTTTTTACCATCACCATTAATTTGTATTTCATCGGCTTTTAAGCCAACATCTTTCATTGTCTTCTCAACTTTAGCTTGTGATAGTGAATGATTCGATTCAACATCAACACGAGAACCACTTGAGAAGTCAATACCTAAATTCAGTTTGAAAATACTTAGAATAACAATACCAACGATTAAGATAAGAATACTCAAACCAATTAACGGTTTGGCTAGTTTTACAAAGTTCCATCTTTCGAAAGATGTTTTCAAATCGTGAACATCTTTACCTTCATTGATATCATGGCGTTGTTTTTTCTTAACACCAAATAACCAGAATTTTTTCTTGAAGTAATTAGATGATACCAGTAATGATAATAGCCCTCTAGAAAGGAAGACTGCAGTTACAAAAATCATTAATATCCCTAATAACAGCATTGTCGCAAAACCTTTAACCGAACTTTCACCAAAGAAGAATAATACAGCGGCTGCAATAACTGTTGTTAAGTTTGAATCAAAAATGGTAAGGAACGAACTTCGATTTGCTTTAGTATAAGCTTGCTTAAGCGTTCGACCAATTCGCAATTCATCTTTTATTCGCTCGTACATAATGATATTGGCATCCACTGCCATACCTACGCCTAAAACAAGCGCAGCTAGACCAGGTAATGTTAATACACCAGAAATGAAATTAAATGCGACAAGTGTTAAATAAATATATGTCGTTAATGCGATAATTGCTACAAAACCTGGTAATCTATAGAAACCAACCATAAATAGATAAATAACAGCAATACCTATAAATGAGGCAAAAATAGTTTTATCTAATGCATCTTGCCCGAATTGTGCACCAACTGATGTAGATGTCAACTCGTCAAGTTTAACTGGTAATGAACCAGCATTGAGCAATTCTGAAATTTGTTTAGCTTTTTTAACCCCTTCTTGGCCATGGAAACCACCAGATATTTCAACACTATCAGAATTAATTGGTTGATTTACAGAAGCAGCTGACACATATTTTCTATCATTTTCATTCTTTTTCTGAAGTTCTTTGTGATAACTATCTCCTTTTTCATAATCAAGCCATACAACCATCATATTTTCTTTTTTCTTAGAGATTTCTTCAGTTACCTTTTTAAACTTATCACGATCTTTTAATTTAAATGTAACGGTAGGTTCATTAGTTTGTTGTTTAAATTCTTGTTTTGCTGAACCTTGTACGATATCTTTTCCTGTCAGTTTAACATTATCATTCGCATCCCGAATTGTTAAATTAGCTTGGGAAGATAATACGTCACGAGCTTGGTTTTGATTTTTAACGCCTGCAAGTTGAACTCTAATTCTGTCTGGATCTTCAACTTGAATTCGTGGTTCTGATACCCCCAGCACATTGACACGATTTTCTAAAGTTTGAGCCGTTGATTGAAGCGCTTTTTTATCAATTTTATCGCCTTTTTGCAATGGCTTAACTTGATAAAGGACTTCGAAACCACCTTGTAAATCTAAACCAAGGTTAACATTTTTAATTACATTCTTATATGTAAGCCCCATTCCTGCAAAGAGGAGGACAATAAGTAATATAAATGCAACTATTCTACTACCTTTTTTCACATAAACACCTCATTATTTACTTATGTATCTAGAATAATCCAAACAAACGATAGCTCGCAAGTTAAAAATGGACCTTATAGACATATATAGACTTATATATATTAACATATTCAACTATAATGTGAAAATTTCTTCTTCATTCATAAAAAAACCAAGAAACACAAATGCTTCTTGGCTCACAGTGATTAAGATGGATCTACTTGTTTAATTGCAGGTTTTTCAAAAGTCATTTCAGTGCCATGACCATTAACAGTGATAACAACTGTTGTTTCATCAACAGCTTTAACTGTTCCTTTCAAACCGCCAATTGTTGTGATTTTTTGACCTGCTTCAACTCTATTAACCATTTCACGGTGCTCTTTAGCACGTTTTTGTTGTGGACGAATAATTAAAAAGTAGAATACAAGTAAAAAAAGTACTGGTATTAAAATTGCTGTTAAATTCATTCTGTACTTACTCCTTATTTAAAAATTTTTAGGGTTTTCAACATTAAGTCCATATTGTTCAAAGAACGCTTCTTTAAAATCTAAAAGTCTATCTTCTCTTATGGCCTGTCTAATATCTTCCATTAATTTTAGCAGAAAATGAAGATTATGAATAGTAGTAAGACGAATACCAAACGTTTCCTCTGCTTTAATTAAATGTCTGATATATGCTCTGGAATAATTTTTACATGTGTAGCAATCACAATTTTCATCTAGTGGACGGAAATCATTAGCAAATTGTGCATTTTTAATTACAAGACGTCCAATTGATGTCATACAAGTGCCATTTCGTGCAATACGTGTAGGTAGTACACAGTCGAACATATCCATGCCTCTTATACTACACTCAATCAAGGCATCTGGTGAGCCTACGCCCATCAAATATCTAGGTTTATCTTTTGGCATAAACTGTTCTGTGTGTTTCACCATATTATACATGACAGGTTTGGGTTCGCCTACAGATAAACCACCAATCGCATATCCAGGAAAATCTAATGCGACAAGTTCTTTAGCGCTTTGTTCACGTAAATCTTTATACTCTCCACCTTGAATAATGCCAAATAATGCTTGATCATCAGGTCGTTTATGTGCTTTTAAACAACGTTCTGCCCACCGAGAAGTTCGTTCAATTGAATCTTTTACGTATTTATATTCTGAAGGCATCGGTGGACATTCATCAAAGGCCATCATAATGTCAGACCCTAAATCATTTTGAATTTCCATGGATTTTTCCGGACTTAAAAAGAGTTTCGAGCCATTCGTATGATGTCGAAACTCAACACCTTCTTCTGAAATCTTACGTAAATTACTTAAACTAAAAACTTGAAAGCCACCTGAATCAGTTAAGATAGGACCATTCCAATTCATGAACTTATGTAAGCCCCCAGCCTGTTTGATAATATCATTTCCAGGTTGTAACCACAAATGATAGGTATTACCTAATATAATTTTAGCTTCTATATCTGTTAATTCTTCAGGACTCATAGTTTTAACTGTCGCCTTTGTCCCCACAGGCATAAACATTGGTGTTTCAAACGAGCCATGTGGCGTGTGAACAATTCCTAAACGCGCGCCAGATTGTTTACAAGTCTTGATATGTTCATATGTTACTGCTGGCATAATTAAACCTCACATTCCTTAAATAATTAACATTGCATCACCAAAACTAAAGAATCGATATTCTAATTCTACAGCTTTACGGTATGCCGTTAAGATAAATTGTCTACTACTAAATGCTGACACAAGCATGACTAATGTTGACTTAGGCAGATGAAAGTTAGTAATAAGTGCGTCAATGGCTTTAAACTCAAAACCAGGATAAATAAATATATCTGTCCATCCACTCGTAGCAATGAATTGTGAATGATCTCGACGAATCGTTTCTAAAGTTCGTGTCGACGTTGTACCTACTGCAATGATTCGATGACCTTGTAACTTTGTATTGTTCAATAACTTTGCTGTATTTTCGGTCATTTGGTAATATTCGCTATGCATCTCATGTTCATTGATATTTTCTACACTCACGGGCCTAAATGTTCCTAAACCAACATGCAGTGTGATAAAAGCTATATTAACACCTTTAGCTTTAATATCTTTCAATAAATTATCAGTGAAATGTAGTCCAGCAGTGGGCGCAGCGGCTGAACCATTCTCTTTAGCATAAACAGTTTGATATCGATCTGGATCGTCTAAACGCGCTTTTATATATGGTGGTAAAGGCATTTCACCTAACTCGTCTAGCCTTTCCTGCAATATTCCTTCATAATGCAATCGCATGATTCTGCCACCTTGGTCTAATTCTTTAATACATTCTGCTATTATTTTCCCTTCACCAAACGACAGTTGGTTACCTACTTTGATTCTTTTGGCTGGTTTAAGTAAAACTTCCCAATCGTTATTTTCGATTTGAGTTAGCATTAACATTTCTACTTTAGCACCCGTCTCTTCTTTAACTCCGAATAAACGTGCAGGCATCACGCGTGTATCATTCAGAACTAAAGTATCTCCAGGATTCAAATAATTAATGACATCTTTAAAATGTTGGTGTTTCATATCGCCTGTTTCTTTATTTAATACTAATAGGCGACTTTGATCTCTATTTTTTAAAGGTGTTTGTGCAATTAAAGATTCTGGTAAATGATAGTCAAAATCCTCAATATTCAAATTTACTCCCTCTTCTCTTTCGATTTCATAAAGTGTTCATAAGCAAATGCAGTTGCTTTACGACCTCTAGGGGTACGTTCGATAAATCCTTTCTGAATTAAAAAAGGTTCATAGACGTCTTCAATCGTTACTCTTTCTTCTCCAATAGATACGGCAATAGTATCTAAGCCAACTGGTCCACCTTGATACTGGTTAATGATGCAATTCATCATTTTATGATCAATATAATCTAAACCTTGCTCATCAACTTGTAGCAACTTTAAAGCTTTCTTAGTCGTTTCTATATATATTTGATCATCACCATTAACTTGCTGAAAATCTCTAACTCGCTTCAATAGACGATTTGCTACTCTTGGTGTACCTCTAGAACGTTTAGCTAATTCAACTGCACTTTCATCATCAATAGAAGTACCTAAAACATCTGCTGTACGAATAATTATTTCTTTTAATTCGTGTTCATTATAGTATTCTAAACGCAAATGCACGCCAAAACGGTCTCTTAAAGGTCCTGTTAAACTACCGGCTCTTGTCGTTGCACCTATTAATGTAAACGGAGGTAAATCAATACGAATGCTTCGTGCTTCATCACCTTTACCAATGATGATATCTAGGAAAAAATCTTCCATTGCTGGATATAAAACTTCTTCAACTACACTACTCAGACGGTGAATTTCATCTATAAATAAGACATCCCCAGGTTGTAATCCAGATAAAATTGCAGCTAAATCTCCAGGTCGCTCGAGAGAAGGACCAGATACAGTTCTAATATTAACTTCCATCTCATTTGCAATAATATTTGATAATGTTGTCTTACCAAGACCAGGGGGACCGAACAATAATACATGGTCTAAAGGTTCTTCTCTTAATTTTGCGGCTTGAATAAATACTTCTAAGTTACTTTTAATCGTTGTTTGACCTATATATTGCTTTAAATATGTTGGTCTTAATGAATATTCAAATGCAGAATCTTCTTGGTGAAATGATTGGTCAACCATTCTATCGTCCACAGTTTGACCCCCCTTTCTTTTAGAAATTATTATTAAACATTAGGAAATTAAGGATTGTAAACCTATCTTAACCGCTTCATCAACTGACGTTACTACTTGCTGTTGTAGCGTTTTTTCGACTTTTGAAATTTCACGCTTTGAATAACCTAAAGCTTCTAACGCTAATAAGGCTTCCGCAATATAATTATCTTTCTGAGAGGTACTAGATATATCATCTATATGGATTGAATCATTAGATGATGCTTCTGTATAATTAACTTTTCCTTTTAAATCAAGTATGATTTGACGCGCAGTTTTCTTTCCAATACCAGGAAATTTAGTTAGATATGCGTCATTTTCATCCTCAATTGCACGTTTAACCTCATTAGGTGTGCTCGTAGCCAAGATAGCTAATGCTGATTTAGGTCCAATTCCTGTAACTTTAATCAGATTTAGAAACATTTCCTTTTCTTCTTCATTAATAAAACCATAAAGTAACTGAGCATCCTCTCTAACAATCAGTGATGTGTAAATCGTTACTGCTTGATTATAAAATTGTTGGAACCGATATGAATTTGGTGTTTGTATTTCATAACCGATACCTTGTGTTTCAACCACTACATGGGTTGGGAATAGCTGAGTTAATTGCCCTTTAATATATGCGTACATCATCTACCATCCTTACATGCTCATACTGATTAAATCTACTTTAAATACATGGTCAATTGACCGCAACGCTAGAATCACTTCGTCTATTGTAAGTTCTGTATATTGTGCATTAAGTGACAATGTGATAGTCGCTTCTTCATTAATAGGCACGCTTTGATGGATTGTTAAAACAGATAACTGTAGTTGAGAAATTGTGTGAAGTACCGTTGCTAGAGTACCTACCACATCATTAACATAGAGTATTAACGTGAATTCTCTATGTTCTAGCATTTTTTCATCAACAGGAAAAATGGTATCTCTGTATTTATAAAAAGCACTGCGTGACAAATCAAAACGTTGTACAGCATCATAAATGGACAGCTTAGAATTTTCTTTTAAAGCATCTTTAATCTTCAAAGTTTTAATGACAGATTCAGGAAGTACATCCTCTCGTATTAAATAAAACTTATGGTATTCTTTCTTGTCCATTTAACTGCCTCCTATTCTATAAATTCAAATTCTCCGCCTAGAATTCTTACTATATCACCATTAGCGCATCCACGTGCTCTTAATGCATCATCAATACCCATTGAACGCATTTGACGAGCAAAACGACGTACAGCTGGATCACTGTTGAAATCTGTCATTTTGAACATTCTTTCAATAGCATTTCCACTTACAACATAAGCGCCATCATCGTCTCTAGAAATCGTAAATTTATCTTGAGATGGCGTATGTTTATATAATACTCGATTTACACCAATCTCTTCATCTTTTTCGACTGAGAAGTCTATATCTTTAACTTCTTCTAATTTATCTGCAATAGCATAAAGTAAAGTATCAATATTATCTCTAGTAATAGTAGACACTGGTATTACCATGATATCAGCAGCTATACTACCCTCAAATTTCTGTAAATTGTCTTGCGCGCCTGGAACATCCATTTTATTAGCAACAATAATTTGTGGCCGTTCTTCTAAACGTTGTTGATAATTAATTAATTCTTGATTGATGACGTGATAATCATTAAAAGGATCTCTACCTTCTGAACCACTCATATCTATCATATGCACAATAACTTTCGTTCGCTCAACATGACGTAAAAATTGATGTCCTAATCCTACTCCATCGGATGCACCTTCAATCAAACCAGGTAAATCTGCCATAACAAAACTTCGTTGATCAGGCGTTGATACCACACCTAAGTTTGGCTTGATAGTTGTAAAGTGATATGCCCCAATTTTGGGCTTCGCTTTAGATACGATCGATAATAATGTTGATTTACCCACACTTGGAAATCCAACCAATCCCACATCGGCTAATAACTTTAACTCTAGAGTGACATCTAACTCTTCACCTGGCTCACCATTTTCACTAAAATCAGGTGCAGGGTTTCTAGGTGTAGCGAATCTAGAATTTCCTCGACCTCCGCGTCCACCATGAGCTACTACTGCACGCTGACCATCTTCCACAAGGTCGGCTAACACTTCTTCAGTTTCTACATTTTTGATAATCGTTCCAGGTGGTACTTTTAGAATTAAATCTTCAGCATTACGCCCATGCATATTACTGCTTTGTCCATTTTCTCCTTTTTTAGCTTTAAAATGACGTTGGTATCTAAAATCTAGTAAAGTTCTTAATCCTTCATCTACTTCAAAAATAACAGAAGCGCCTTTACCACCATCACCACCTGCTGGTCCTCCAAATGGAACATATTTCTCTCTACGATAAGCAGTGATTCCATTACCGCCATCACCTGCTTTAAGAGATATTTTTACTTGATCGACAAACATATATCTCACCTCTTTTACATGTAATCATTATCTTGAATTATATCATTAACTATATTGCTAATAAATCATAAGTGTTATAATTTACAATCAACTTCTTTGTAGTAGAAGTTTACTTTAATAGGCGATTTATTATGATTTACGCAAAAATAAAACACCAGAAGTATGTACTTCTGGTGTTCCTTTGACAATTATTCAGCAACTGCATAAACAGAAACTTGTTTTTTGTCACGACCTTTACGTTCAAAACGAACAACGCCGTCGATTTTAGCGAATAATGTATCATCGCCACCACGACCTACATTTTCACCAGGATAGATTTTAGTACCACGTTGACGGAATAGAATAGAGCCACCTGTTACAAATTGACCATCCGCACGTTTAGCACCTAATCTTTTAGATTCAGAGTCTCGTCCGTTTTTTGTAGAACTTACCCCTTTTTTAGATGCGAAGAATTGTAAGTTTAATTTCAACATCGGGATACACCTCACTTATAATTTAATCTGATATTTTCATTATATTCGTCTTCAATCGTTTGTAAAGAAACTAACATTGCTTGAAGAATCAGTTGCGCGTCATCATTATCAAGATTCACACTTCTAATATGGAAATGACCACCGTCATCATCATAATCGATATCTGGCTTCTCTGAAGTCAAACCCATAATAGCATTTACGCTGCCAAACAGAACTGCTGAGGCACCAGCACATACGATATCATGACCATAATCGCCATAATCAGCATGACCATCCATGATAACATCAGTTACCTTGCCTTCATCATTTACTGTAATATCAACAGTTATCATATTAATTAAGCGTTGATTTTATCAACAGTTAATTTAGTATATGGTTGACGATGGCCTTTTTTACGTTTTGAGTCTTTACGACGTTTATAAGTGAATACTGTGATTTTTTTACCACGGCCTTGTTTATTAACTGTAGCAGATACTGTTGCACCTTCAACTGTTGGCGCACCAACTTTTACAGAATCTCCACCTACAAATAATACTTTATCAAAAGTAAAAGTTTCGCCTTCTGCTACGTCTAATTTTTCAACGTAGATTTCTTGACCTTCTTCAACTTTGATTTGTTTTCCACCTGTTTCAATAATAGCAAACATACTTTGCACCTCCTATATTTATAAGTCACGCCATACATAGGTGACTATTGCAAATTGAATAGTACTTAAACCCATATTTGAGCGGTTGTATGTAGCTATAAAACTACTCAACTACTGCATCTTACCATTAGTACCTTGTACTGTCAATCTTTGAAATTAATTTTTGAGATATTTATAGCAAATTGGGAACATAATAATTAATAGTATTAAATTGAGAATAAATGTAGGTAATAATCTCAATAAGATAAAATCCCATATGTCAAACTCAATAAAACCTACTGCACCATATATCAGTGCTGCATACATTTGAAATACTAATGTTGCACATATGATGACGAAGAAAATCATGATGTAATCACGATAAAATACTTTGAAAAATTTATCAATAATAAAAATAAGTAGAATATACCCAAACATATAAATACCATACAGACTTCCAATATAAATATCGGTCATTATTCCCAAAAACGTACCTAAAATTAAAGAAATCCCAAAATTTCTATAGACTGTCAGCATTAGCAAATACATTAAAGTTAGTTGTGGCACGAATTTAACAGCGTGATTGCCTATATTAAATGGTATGATTAGTCCAATTGTAATGTCGATATAAAAAAGCACAATTCCAAAGAACAGATATAAAAATGATCGCATTATTCATCCCTGCTTTCATCATCGGGAAGCGTTTTTGGATCTCTTTTCGCAATATAAACGTGATTTAAATCTCCTAAATCTGCTGCTGTTTTAACTCTCAATTCTTTTGCTAGACCATATTGGTCATTTTCAACTTGCGTCACTTCTCCGACATATAAATTACTTGGTAGTTGATCACCTAATCCGCTTGTAACCACCTTGTCTCCTGCAGAAATTTTGTTTTTATTATTGACTTCACTAATTATTAGTTCTTGTTTCTTACTATCATAACGATCAATTAATCCAAACACTTTCTTATCACCATGTTGAATATTAACCGAAAGTTTACCAGTTCGTGCGTTTGTCGAGATTAAATCAACCTGTGCAGAAAATTGATTTACCTTCGTAACTCTTCCAACAAGACCTTGTGATGTCATCACTGCCATATTATTTTGTATGCCAGATTTAGCACCTTTATCTATGATGACTGTGTTCATCCATTGATCTGGGTTACGCGCAATCACAGTGCTTGAAATTGGCTCATACTTTGAAATATCTTTGATATCTAGTTCTTTTTTGTATTTCTTATTATCTGCTTTTAACTGTTCATTTTCAGCTTCTAATTGCTTTATTTTAGCTTTATTATCTTTTGAATCTCCAGAATTGAAAAAATTCCCGATCTCTCCAGCGACAAAATTGACAGGATAACTAATGATTCTTTGACCAGTAGATACTGTATCCCCTATAAATTGTTCAGGAGGCGATTGAGTTGAAGACCGAATAGATAAACCTATAAGCGCAATAAAAACAATGATAGCGCAAAAAACAACAATCAGCTTGTTATTTTTAAAAAACTTTAGCAAAAGGAACACCTCTATTAAACTTCATTATCCTTTTCTATTTTATATTACTCTAGTCTTTAAATAAAGCACTAACTTTTATTAGATAATAAAAGTGATCTTCAGATGAATAGTATCAATAAAAAAACTGCTGATGATTAAATCACCAACAGCACTTCTATCAATATTTTCATTGGAAATTGCTATACTTTTGATTGATTATTTTTCTTCTTTAGTTGCGTTCTTTTCATCTTCTTTATATAGTGTTTCTTCTTTTCGCCACTTTGCAAAAAGATTCTGGGCCTTTGCTTGTTCATTAGCTTGTTTGGCTTTAGATTGTTGTTGTGTCATAAAATCACCAATCCTTTTTATTTACTATACTTCAAGGCTAACGTATTTACAGTATGATTTCAAATGAGAGTGATAAAGTCAATATGCGTTTAATTCTTTAAGTGGAATATGTTGTTTAAGCCTTATCAATTCTTGTTCCATCTCAATTTCAGTATTAAATACCTTTATCTTATCAGACCCTAATTTATAAATTATGAAATGATCATCACGTTGGCCTGCTATATAATCATCGTTATAACCCATTCGTCTTAAACCAGATACAGCCATAAATTCTTGTTTATCTATGATTTTAAAAACATTTTTTATCTGACTTTTAGGTATGTTTTGAATTAAATCATTATCTTCAATTGTATATGGTTCGTTTTGTTGATTGTATTGTGTCTCGGGAACTGAATTTAAATTATTAATGTCTGATGTTTCAGATATTGAACTAACCGGGTTCCATTCTTGATCTCGTAAAAAAGGTGCGTATCTAAGGGCGATATATACAATCATCATGATGATAACTATGGCAATAATGTTTTTTATAGTACTCAGAATGAAATGCATACAGTTTCCCCTTCCTAGTGATCATTTAGAGTATTATAATAGAATTAGGATATCGATGCATCAGTCTTAAGTACGAGTCAAGCTTTAATCTTAGGACTGATGCGTATTATTAAATTTAAGAATATAATAAGACGTAGTAAACGAATATTAGAAAGGATGACCGCTAATGAGTATTCTCACTATTATCTTGATTGTTTTATTAGCAATTTTATTATTTAGAGTGGGATTTTCAATATTGAGATTTTTAATATCAGCGGCGCTTGTAGTTCTTTGCCTTTACCTTGCATACCAAGGCATTTTATGGGTTTATGAAAATTATCAAGGCTTGACTGGATATTTCCATTTTTAATATAAAAATTAGAGGTAACGCACCTGCAAGTTGTTAACTATATAATTTCACAAGTTTTGATAGATTTAACTTTGAGCAACATTTCTTAATGTAAACATACAAGTTGTCATATTATGTTTGCACGCTTCAATTTGATTGTCATTTAGTCACGATTTAGCATGGCATACTAGCATATTGTTAGTATGCTTGTTTTAGTTTTTAGAGCACAAATCATGCATATCACTTTCTTCAATTAATCAATTGCGAAAATGCTTTACATATTATTCTATATATCCTTCATCACATAAACTAGTAAATTTATTATTACCAATGATAATATGATCTAGTAAAGATATTCCTAAAATATCTCCACATTCTTTTAAACGTATTGTAGTTGCAATATCTTCCGATGATGGTGTTACATCTCCAGATGGATGATTATGAACGACAATTAATGAATTAGATGTATAACGCAACGCTGCCGCAAATATTTCACGTGGATGTATAATGGTTGAATTTAATGTGCCAACAAAAATTGTATGTTCTTTAATAACGATATTCTTTGTATCTAAAAATAACGCTACAAAGTGTTCCTGTTCTAAGTCTTTGAGTTTAGATGTCATTAGATTTGCCACATCTTCAGGAGATTTAATCTTAACCTTCTCACTTAAATGTGTCGCATTCATCCTTTCTCCTAGTTCAAATGCGGCTTTTAATATAACTGCCTTATGTAAGCCAATCCCTTTAATTTGAGTTAATTGATGAATGGTCATACATTTTAATTCTTTTAGTTGATGTTTTCCAAACATAATTTCATTGGCAATCTCAATACTCGAACTGCCTTTGCGTCCTGTGTTAATTAAAATTGCTAATAATTCTGTGTTAGATAAGCTTTTCTCTCCATAATGTAGTAGACGTTCGCGAGGTTTTTCAGAAGTAACCATATCTTTAATTTTCATAACATCATTCCTTCAACGTAAAACTTAAGCATTTTAAAACAAAATGCATTTAAAATAAATGAGATAAAAACAAATGGAATAAGCGGTATTTGCATTCTTTTCGTCTTATATTTAACAATTAAAAAAAGACTATATAGCGTAGCTAATAATATTGTGATAAATATAAAGTAAAGCATAAACGATTGTGGGAAAATAAGTGATAAAAATGAAATTAAAATTATATCGCCATAACCAAGCGAGTTATGAACAAATAAATAAATTGCATGACTTACTAAAGTATAAATAATAAAGTTAATGAGATAAAAGTGGGAAATAAACAATAGACATATAACAAATAAAGCGAAAAATTGTAAATTTAAGTATTTAGTTTCTATATCATAAATTGCCATAACTAGGAGAAACAAGAAGACGAACGAAAAAATCGTTGGATTTATGTCAATGTCCCAAATTAAGCTCATAGTAGGAATAATAAAAGCAATTAGCTCTCCTATAAGATAATACTTATTTAATTTGTGATGACAACAAAGCGCTCGTCCTTTTAAAAATAAAAAACTAACTATTGGTAATAAGGAATACCACGGTAATTTTTGGTGACAATAATCACAAGTTGAACGTGCTTTTAAAATACAAAATGATATACGTTCGACACCATTCAATTGATATAAATAACTAAAAAGAACACTGTATAAATAGCATATGATAACCACATATCAACCTCCTTACAAAAATTATAAGGAGCTCCGTTCCAATTGTAAATATTATAAGCAATATTAAAAGATAAATATTTTACAACTATTTATTTAATGAAATTAAACATAAAAAAAGCAGCAGATTTAAAATATCTGCCGCTTAAATATCAAGCATACTTTGCATCTATTCATTATTTGTCAATTTCAACAAACTCTACATTATCTTTTACTTCGCTTATAAAATATAAACTTCCGGTGATTAATAATCCTTTTCCAGAATAATTGTTTATAAATGAATGATAATCTTGAATATACTCAACAGTTATATCTTGAATCAAATCTTTAAACTCATCTGCTGTTATTGCTTTTGGAAAATCAAACTCAGTAAAATAAAAGACATCAGCAATTTCTTTTAACTTATTCATCATACTGGCAATTGGTTTACCCTTAATTGCCGAGAACAAAATATCCATCTTTTCTTTATTATAATAAGTTTTAACAGTTTCGATAAGTGCCTCAATACTCTCATTATTATGTGCACCATCAATAATCATCAATGGTTCTTCTTTAACCTGTTCTATTCTTCCAGTCCAAGTCACTGATTCAATCGCATCAATCATTTTGTTGAAGTCTAACTCAATAAGACCTGCTTCATTTAACTCAATTAACGCTGTAATTGCTAGTGCTGCATTTTCTTTTTGATGTTCTCCAAGCATGTTTAAGATAATCGTCTCTAATTCATACGATTTATAGCGATACGTAAACTCATCATCTTCAGACACAATAATGATTTCACGTTCTAATTCAATGGGCTTTGCATTCTCACTAACTGCAAGGTCACGTATATATTTTAATGCTTCATCATTTTTCACAGCATAAATGACTGGGATGTTGGGTTTAATAATAGCACCTTTATCTTTGGCAATATCTAAATACGTATTACCTAAAATATCGGTATGATCTAATCCAATACTAGTTAATATCGATATAATGGGATTAAAGACGTTCGTAGAATCATTTTTAATACCCAAACCTGCTTCAATAACTACAAAATCCACAGGATGTATTTCACCAAAGTATAGAAACATCATCGTCGTAATTATTTCAAACTCAGTTGCAACGCCTAAATCAGTATCTCTATCCATTGCTTCACTAATTGGTTTAACGCGTTCTACTAAAGCGACAATTTCATCGTCTGAAATTGGTACGCCATTTAGACTGATACGCTCATTAAATGATTCTATAAATGGTGATGTAAATGTACCGACTTCATAACCATTACTGGCTAAGGCAGAACGAATATACGCTACTGTTGAACCTTTGCCATTTGTACCACCAACATGAATACCTCTTATATTATGCTGAGGATTATTAAATTGTGCAAGCATCCATTCCATACGTTTGACGCCAGGTTTGATACCAAATTTAGTACGTTCATGTATCCAATACAAGCTGTCTAGGTAATTCATCATCTAATACTCCTATGCTTTTAATTGTTCAATTCTTGCTTTAACACCATCATATTTTTCTTGGTAACGTTCCTTTTTATCTCGTTCTTCATTAATTACTTTTTCAGGTGCTTTTTTAACGAAGTTGTCATTTGCTAATTTTTTATCAACGCGGTCTAGTTCGCTTTGAAGCTTTTCTAACTCTTTAGTTAACCGAGCAATTTCTTTATCCATATCGATAAGCCCTTCTAATGGTAAAACAACTTTACCAGCTACAACAACTGATGTCATTGCTTTTTCAGGAATTGTGATATCAGTATCAATAATTAGTTCGCTCGGGTGGCAGAATTTATCAATATAGTCCGCATTCTCAATTAATGTCGCTTTAACGTCTTCATCTTTGGCTTGAATAAAAATTGGAATGGCTTTAGATAAAGGTGTATTAACTTCAACTCGAGATTGTCTAACTGATTTGATTATTTCCACTAATTGTTGCATCGTTTGTTTACTATCTTTAAAGCTGAATTCTTCTTTAACTGTTGGCCAAGCAGCTTTGACAATGGTATCACCTTCGTGAGGTAAACTTTGCCAAATTTCTTCAGTCACAAATGGCATAAACGGATGTAACATACGCATCATTTGATCAAGCGTATAACTTAATACAGAACGTGTTGTTTGTTTTTGCGCTTCGTCTGCACCATTCATTGGTATCTTACTCATTTCTATATACCAATCACAGAATTCATCCCAAATAAAGTTATATAATACGCGACCTACTTCACCGAATTCATATTTGTCACTTAAATCAGTCACCGTTTCTATCGTTTCATTTAAACGCGTTAAAATCCATTTATCAGCTAGTGATAAGTTGCCAGATAAATCAATATCTTCTACAGCAAAATCTTCACCAATATTCATTAAGCTAAACCGTGCACCATTCCAAATTTTATTGATAAAGTTCCATACAGATTCAACTTTTTCAGTAGAATATCTTAAATCATGACCTGGAGATGAACCCGTCGCTAAGAAATAACGTAAGCTATCTGCGCCATATTCTTCGATTACATCCATCGGGTCAACACCATTGCCAAGTGATTTACTCATTTTACGACCATCTTCGGCGCGCACCAATCCATGTAATAATACATCTTGGAAAGGTCGTCGTTCGGTAAACTCTAAACCTTGGAAAATCATTCGAGCCACCCAGAAGAAAATAATGTCATATCCGGTAATCAATGCATTAGTTGGATAATAACGTTTAAAATCATCTGCACTTTCGTTAGGCCAGCCTAATGTTGAGAAAGGCCATAAGGCACTAGAAAACCATGTATCTAGAACGTCTTCATCTTGTTCCCAGTTTTCTATATCTTTTGGCGCTTGTTCAGCAACATAAATTTCACCTGTTTCCTTATGATACCAAGCTGGGATTTGATGACCCCACCATAATTGTCTAGAAATTGTCCAATCTCTAATTTCTTCCATCCATCGATTAAATGTATTCTCAAATCGTGGTGGATAGAAATCAATGCGATCTGTTGTTTTTTGATTGTCTAACGCGCGCTGTGCTAATGGTTTCATTTTTACAAACCATTGTGTGGATAAATATGGTTCAACAATTGCACCGGAGCGTTCTGAATGACCTACCGAATGCATATGATCTTCAATTTTAATTACTAAATCTAATGCTTTTAAATCTTCTACAAGTTGTTTACGACATTCAAAACGATCTAATCCTTGGTATTTTCCTGCTTGGTCATTCATGGCACCTGTTTCATCCATCACAATAATACTATCTAAGTGATGACGTTGACCAATTTCAAAGTCATTTGGATCGTGAGCCGGAGTAACTTTCATAGCACCACTTCCAAATTCAGTATCAACATATTCATCTGCTAAAATTGGCAATTCTCGACCAACAATAGGCAAGATAACAGTTTTACCTATAACATCTTTATAACGTTCATCATTAGGGTTTACAACAATCGCAGTATCCCCTAACATCGTTTCCGGCCGGGTTGTAGCAATTTCAATGTAACCATCCCCATCAGCATAAGGATATTTAAAGTGATAAAAATGCCCTTGAACATCTTCATGTATGACCTCTATATCTGATAATGCTGTACGTGCTTTAGGATCCCAATTTATAATACGTTCGCCACGATATATGATACCTTTATTATATAAATCAACGAAAACTTTTTTAACAGCTTGACTTAATCCTTCATCTAGGGTAAAACGTTCACGACTATAATCTAAACCTAGTCCTAATTTAGCCCATTGTTGTCGTATAAATGAGGCATACTCTTCTTTCCATTCCCAAGCTTGTTCTAAAAATTTTTCTCTTCCAATATCATGTCTAGAGATGCCTTGTTCATTAAGTTTCGCTTCAACTTTAGCTTGTGTAGCTATACCAGCGTGATCCATGCCAGGTAGATATAACGTATCATAACCTTGCATACGTTTCATACGTGTAATGATATCTTGTAAGGTTGTATCCCAAGCATGTCCCAAGTGTAATTTCCCAGTTACATTTGGTGGTGGAATAACAATCGTATATGGTTTTTTTGACTTATCCGTAGATGTATTAAAATATCCGCTATTGACCCATTCATCATATCTACCTGATTCTACTTCTCGCGGATTATATTTAGGTTCCATTTTCATCAATAATGACCTCCTTGAAATAAAAAAACCGTCCTAATATATATAGGACGGAATTTCCGTGGTACCACCTAAATTCAAGAAAAAAGTTCTATAAAATCAAACTTAATTCTTGCACTTAATTATGATTAACGCTCAAACACGCTTTTATCTACTTAATATTACTGTTCAATAAAAGATCTAGTGGGCTACCTTCAGTAAGAACGCTATGCATATTCTCACCAACCATATGCTCTCTGAATTACCATTCATACTTACTCTTCCCAAACATATATTTTGCTTCTTAATTATAGTATAATGGAAATCGCTATAAGTCAATCTCTTGGAGGTATATTTATGAATGAGTGCGCATTTAGCACGAAAGATCCTATTTATTTAGATTATCATGATAACGTATGGGGAAAACCTTTATATGATAGTAAAGCCTTGTTCAAGCTCCTGGCACTAGAATCTCAACATGCCGGACTTTCCTGGTTAACTATTTTAAAAAAGAAAGACGCATACAGTGAAGCATTTCATAATTTTGAGCCTCAAAGAGTAGCACAAATGACTGAAAGCGATATTGATAAGCTAATGAGCTTTCCCAATATTGTTCATAATCGCAAAAAATTAGAAGCAATCATTTCACAGGCTAAAGGATATTTAGACATTGAAAAAGAATTTGGTAGTTTTAGTCAGTTTCTATGGTCATACGTTGGCGGTCACCCCATTGACTTACATTATAAGCATGCGTCTGACAGAATAACTGTAGATGAACGAGCAACACAGCTTTCAAAAGATTTAAAGTCATATGGTTTCAAATTCTTGGGACCTGTTACTGTGTTTTCATTCCTTGAAGCATCAGGGATGTATGATGCTCATTTAAAAGATTGTCCACATAAACCTGTTCATAAATGACGATAACAATCTAGTACAATAATGTTATAGATTTTATTCATAAGACAACTTGGGCTGACTGGATAGCAACCTATGAAAACTCAGATATACCATACGAAGTATTGATAATAAAAGAAGCACAAAGATGATTTATGTCAAAACATCTCTGTGCTATTATTTTGGAATTTATGCCCCACTCTTATTTCTTGTCATATCTTTTCAAACTCAATTTCAATAAGTAACTAATAATCGGTGCAACTATGAATAAAATAAAGAAGATTCTAAAGATATGAAAACTTGAAATCATTGCTACATCAGCACCTGTAGCTATAGCCACAATAACAATTTGACTCATACCTCCAGGCGCACCACCTAAGAATAATTCATTTATAGAATCATTGGTAAATAAATGAACGAAATAAACCATGATAAAAGCACTGATAATTAATAAGACATTCTGATAAATGATTGCAATCGCAATACGACCTTTCAAATCACCAAGTAATTGAGCTATTTGCAATCCGATTCTTATCATGTATATAACTTGAGCTGATGCTAAAATATAATTATCTAAGGTAAATGTGATATGCGTAATTAAATTCCAACTAATCAATACCATGATAGGTGCTAATAACTGTTTAGTAGGAAAGTTGATTTTTGCCATTATAAAATAAACAAGTGCAATTGCCATGATTATCAATATAATCTCTGGAAAATGGAGTACCTGCGTTAATGGCTTTGCATGACTAATACTTTGCGTAGCTGTTTGATTGCTACTAAATAAATAAGAAATAAGCGGTACAAGAATGACAACGAAAATAACACGTGAAGTTTGTGTCAAACTCACAACAAGTATATTAGCCCTCTTATTCTCTTCTGCCATAATGAGCATTTGACTAAGTGCTCCAGGAATTACACTTAATATTGCAGTTTCAGTATTCACACGTGCTATCTTTTTAAAAAAGTATGCGATAATTAAAGATAATGCGATGAGTAATACAGTAACAATGATAATTGTTGTCCAGTCATCTTTAATATCATTAATAACTTCTGTTGTGAATGTCGATCCTATTTGAACACCCAATAAAATCAGCCCGACTTGGCTAAACCAGAATGGCCACTTTATATTTAATTTTAAAAATTTAACAACAATTATAGCAGCAATAATAGGACCAAACATAAATGGTAACAGTACATGTGCAAAATATAATATTAAGCTCACGATGATTGCTGTTGTTAAAAGAATTAAATTATTAAGCCATATTCTTCTCATCATGACCCTTCTTTCATTAAAAAGAGGTTAAGACATCCTCAGTATGAAAGTCCTAACCTCATATTATTAAATTCATTATACAATACGACTTAAAGCAGTATCAAATGCTTGAATTGTTGTTTTTATGTCGTCTTTAGTATGTGCCGTAGATAAAAATGTACCTTCAAATTGTGATGGCGGCAAGAATACCCCTTCTTTTGCCATTTCACGATACATTTGGCTAAAGAGTTCTAAATCACTGCTATTTGCTTGTTCAAAGTTAGTTACAGGACCATCGTTTAAGAAATAGCCAATCATTGATCCAGCTCTGTTAACAGTGATAGGTACATTATGTTTAGCAAAGATCTCTTTCAATCCTTGTTCTAATAAATCCCCTAATTCTTGGAAGTAATCATAAGATGCTGGGGTTAGCTGACTTAGCGTTTCATAGCCGCTTGTCATTGCCAACGGATTACCTGATAAGGTTCCCGCTTGATAAATATCGCCTTCAGGAGCAATATGGTCCATGATTTCTTTTTTACCACCGAAGGCTCCTACTGGCAAACCGCCGCCGATGACTTTTCCTAAACATGTTAAATCAGGAATTACATTAAAATAACCTTGAGCACAATGGTATCCAACACGAAAACCAGTCATTACTTCATCAAAAATAAGCAACGCTCCATATTGAGTCGTAATATCTCTTAAACCTTGTAAAAAGCCATCAACTGGTGGAACGACTCCCATATTTCCAGCTACTGGTTCAACGATTATACCAGCAATATCATCACCATAGTTTTCAAATGCCAATTTGACTGCATCTAAATCATTATACGGCACTGTAATTGTATTTTTCGCTGTGCCTTCTGGAACACCTGGTGAATCAGGTAATCCTAATGTAGCAACACCTGAACCTGCTTTAATTAGTAAAGAGTCACTATGACCGTGATAACAGCCTTCAAATTTGACAATTTTATTGCGTCCTGTATAACCACGAGCTAATCGTAAAGTATCTAATGTTGCCTCGGTACCTGACGATACCATACGTATCTTCTCAATTGATGGTACCCGTTCAATAACAAGTTTAGCAAGTTGATTCTCTTTTAGCGTTGATGCACCAAAACTCGTCCCTTTATCAACAGCTTCATGCAACTTTTCAATAACTTGTGGGTTCTTATGCCCTAAGATCAGCGGCCCCCAACTCAATACGTAATCAATATATTCATTGCCATCTATATCGTAAATTTTGGATCCTTCAGCATGATCCATAAATATTGCAGGCGTATCTACTGATTTAAAAGCTCTAACAGGACTATTTACACCACCAGGCATTAAATTTTCAGCTATAGCCATTGCTTCTATTGATTTTTCGTAACTCATAGTCTACCTCCCTCTATTTATCTAAATAACGACATATATCTTTTGCAAAATAAGTAATAATCATATCTACACCGGCACGTTTCATTGATACCATTTGTTCCATTACAACACGTTCTTCATCAATCCAACCATTTATTGCTGCAGCTTTTGTCATTGCATACTCACCACTGACGTTGTATGCCACTACAGGGATATTCGTATTATTTTTAACGTCCCGCACAATATCCAAATAACTTAAAGCGGGTTTAACAATCATCATATCTGCGCCTTCTTTTAAATCACTTTCTAATTCTCTTAATGCTTCTAAACGATTTGCTGGGTCCATTTGGTAAGTCTTTCTATTACCAAATGATGGTGCAGAATCAGCAGCGTCTCTAAATGGTCCAAAGAAACTAGAAGCATATTTAATACCATAACTCATAATTGGTACATTATAGTAGCCTGCGTCATCCAAACCTTGGCGTATTTCAGCCACAAACCCATCCATCATATTGCTAGGTGCAATAATATCTGCACCAGCTTCAACTTGAGAAACAGCTGTTTTAACAAGTAATGGCAATGATTTGTCATTATCAATATCATGTGTATGTTCATCAATGACACCACAATGACCATGGTCAGTGTATTCACACAAACAAGTATCTGCAACAATTAATAAATCTTCGTGCAATGATTTCGCTTTACGAGTTGCCTGTTGAACAACACCATTAAGATCATAAGCACCTGAACCAACTTCATCTTTAGCATTCGGAACACCAAAGAACATAATTGCTCTAATTCCTAAATCATATGCTTCATTAATTTCATCATCTAATAAATTTAAGCTTATTTGATATACTCCAGGTAGAGAAGTAATCTCACTTTTTACATTGTCCTTTTCAACTACGAATATAGGATAAATTAAGTCTTCTTTTCTTACGTGATTTTCTCTTACTAAATTGCGCATCGTTTCTGAAATACGCAATCTTCTGTGTCTATCAAATTTCATTGTAATTCCTACTTTCTATAATTTTATTTATCAATGATTCTAAGGTTTGATTATCAGCAATCTTAGGTTCGTACCCATAATATCTAATCGTGTTAGCAGTCTGACGGCCAATTGCGTAGTAAGCATAAAAGTTTGGAAGGTTAGCTTCTTCAAAAAAGTAATGCACAGCTGAAGAACTTGAAAATGTAAGTGCATCGATTTTGTTATTTGATATCAACTTAATTACTTCATGGATATTATCCCTATGTGCAATAGGTGTATACAAGTCAATCTTTACTACCTTATTATTTTGTGATAGTTTCCGTTGCAAATAAGGTCGCGCTTGTGCGCTACTAGGTATTAGAAGCTTTTGATTTTGCAACTTCAACTTAGAAATAAGTCCTTCTTGGGAATAATCATCAGGTATAAAATCAACTTTTATACCTAGTTCTTGGCATAGTTGTGCTGTTTTATCCCCTATCGCTGCTACATACTTTATATTAACGCTATTAAAAAAAGGATAAAATAATTGTACAGCATTTTTAGAAGAAAAAATAATCCAGTCATAGTTATCGTGCAATAGCTGAGTGTTAAATTCAAGCGATTGGATTTTAATAAACGGTTTATGCACAATCTCAATCAAATCACTTTTTACATTACTCGTTTGCGTCATTACTACAACTGGCTTCATTTTTCATTACACCTCAATATTTATGGTATTAATGCAATTGTTGGTCGTTTAATTTTCTAATTATTTCATAAGCACCTTGTTCAATTAAAACATCGCTAACTTTATTACCTAATTCTATAGGATTATTGCCGCTTTCAGTATGCTCATATCGTTCTTTTCCATCAGGAGTCATAATCAATCCAGTAAATTCAATATCTCCATTAGGTTTATTCATTGCATAACCCCCTATTGGAACTTGACAACTGCCGTCCATTGCTGCAAGAAATGTTCTCTCTGCTGTTACACAGTCAGCTACTTGTTGATTGTGCACTTGCTTAAGTAAAGCTAACAACTCAACATCATCACTACGACATTCTATCCCCAATGCACCTTGTCCAATTGCGGGTAATAAAACATCTTTATCTAAATAAGTTGTGACAATATCATCTGACCAACCCATACGCTTTAGTCCTGCTGCAGCTAAAATAATAGCATCATAATTTTCAGTTTCTAATTTATGGAGACGCGTATCTATGTTACCTCTTATCCATTTAATCTCAAGATTAGGATATTTTGCTAAAATTTGTGCGCCGCGTCGTAAAGAACTAGTGCCAATAATACTACCATCTGGCAACTGATCAAGTGGCGTATGATTTTTTGCAATGTACGCATCAAATGGATTTTCTCTATCGGGAATGCAACCTAAAGTTAAACCTTCAGGCAGAATACTTGGAACATCTTTTAAAGAATGTATCGCAAAGTCAATTTCTTTATTAAAAAGTTCGTGTTGGATTTCTTTAACAAACAAGCCTTTGCCCCCAACTTTAGATAATTGTTTATCTAAAATCTGGTCACCTTTTGTCACAATTTCTTTAATTTCTATTTCTAAATCCGGATTAATTTCTTTTAATTTATCAATAAATTGCTTGCTTTGTGTCAAAGCTAATTTACTTCTTCGTGATCCCACAACCAGTTTGCGCATAGACTATCCTCCTAAAAATACATCTGCAAAGTAAATAGCATCATAAGCCATAATATAAACCTATGAAAAATGTGTTGTACAGAAAAGATTTATCATACATAGGCAAAACAAAATAATATTAAAATAAATGAGATGCTTCGCACTTAGCCATCGTTTAACATGGCATAATAAATAAATAGCATAAAGTGAAGTAATAATTGATGATAAAATCACTTTAGGATCTATAAAAATACTTTTACCAACTGAAAATACACCCCATTGTGCTCCTAAAATAATGCTCATTATCATTAGGACAAAGCCGGCTAATGATGAATAAAAAACAATATTTTCTAATGAAGCAACACTGCCAATGCGAAAATATTTTTGATCAAAATTTTTCTCTTTAAGGTTGCGATATTGAATAATAAAAAGTAGTGCATTGACAAATGCTAATGCATAAAATGCATAACTAAGTACCGCAAGCCCAATATGGATTAAAAGAAGCTCATTAATTACAGCGCTTTTTTCTACGTGGGTTGAGTAGTTATCAGGTTGGAATGTACTCATTGTTAACAGCACTAATCCTATTAAATTCAAGAAAAATACTGAGAAACTCATACTCTTTATTAAATTTAATATTAATGAAATTGTGATTAATATCCAAGCCAAAAAGAAAAAAACATCGAATATAGAACCTAATGGCACTTCATGTTGCGAAGTGATATATACAGACAAAGAGATTGTTTGTAACATCCAAACAATCCCTAGTGTGTAATTTCCAAAAGTTCTCACTTTATGTGTTTTTCTAACAAAATCCCAAAAATAACATAATAAACTTAAAACATATATGATTAAAATAACTTCGTGAAATCTAATAAACAGGGTTTCTTGCATATCATCACCATATTAATATGCTTATTCAAAACTAAAAATACGACGCACTGCTAATTCACTTTCTTGATGTGCCTTGCGTTCTTTTACTTGCTGATATGGATCTTCTTCATCTATATCAAAAATGTTTTGAAATAGCTCTAATTTTTCATAACTGTTTTTATCATTACTTAATTCTTTAGCTTGTTTAATAGGATCCTTTAGCATTTGATTGATGATACTTTTAGTGTGTTTAGAGATAACTTTACGTTCCCTTTCACTTAGATCAGGCAATTTGCGATCTATGCTTTCCATCGTTTCAGCCTGAATCGCCATAGCTTTTTCTCTAAGCGCTCGAATAACCGGAACTACTCCTAACATATTAACCCAATCATTATGGGCATCAATTGCTGAAGGAATCTGCTGTGCAATAATATCTGCAGCCAATTGACGCTCTCTTAAATTAGCATCAACTAATCCGTTTAAGTCATCCACATCATAACTAAAAATATTATCTGTTACAGACACTTGAGGATCTATGTCTCTAGGTACTGCGATATCAAGTAACAATAAAGAAGCCACTGAACGATATTGTACAACATACTCCATCATTTGTTTAGTAATAACATAATCAGGCGAACTTGTTGAACTAATTACCATGTCAGCTTGAATTAATAATTCTGGAAGCTCGTTCAAAGTTGCATAACTTACATTGTGTTTTTCAGCTAATTCTTGTGCTTTTGAATGTGTTCTATTAACTACTGTAATATTTGTTAATCCAGCACCTAATAAATTAAGTAAAGATAGTTCACTCATTTCCCCTGCACCAATAATGATTGCTTGTTTACTTTTCAGTTTACCAAATACCTTTTTAGCTAATTCAACAGCAGCATAAGAAACACTTACCGCATTATCTGCAATATCTGTTTCATTATGTGCTTTTTTAGCAAAAGTAATCGCCTGTTTAAATAAATGATTAAAAATTGTACCAGTTGTTTGATTATCTTGGGCTAAGAAAAATGCATCTCTAATTTGACCTAAGATTTGTGTTTCACCTAATACAATTGAATCTAAGCCAGAAGTGACTCGCAATAAATGTTCTACTGCTTCGTCCCCCACTTTAACTTCTGACATCGCTTTAATATCATCTACTTCAAATCCAAATGAACGTGCTAAAAATCGTTGAATATAATAGCGACCCGTATGAATTTGATCAACAATAGCGTATACTTCAGTACGATTGCACGTAGAAAGAATAACGTTTTCCAAAATAGACTTCGTTTCAAATAAATCTAAATGTGCAATACGTAAGGCATCATTTCTAAAAGCAACTTGCTCTCTAAGTGCAACATCGGCAGTGCGATGATTTATACTTATAGCAATAAAATGCATTTTAACGCCCTCCATATACTTACAATAACCATAGTATAACATATATTATAATGTGTTTAAGTACCTTGCTTAAATAATTTAGAAACATTCTAATTTAGTTTCAAAAAATTGTCATAGTTTATGATGAACATATAGTGAATCTTTATAGATAAGGTTCAAGTAAATTCCATATTTGTTGTTGTCTACTGTTTTTAATTGAAGAATAACTAATGATATTATCTTCATCTTCTAAATCTAATTTTTCTTTTATATTCTTCAAATGCTTTTGCACTTTCCCTTTAGGAATTTTATCTTCTTTGGTGCAAATAACTAACGTTGGAATATCAAAATGCTTTAAATAATTGTACATTAATATGTCATCTTGTGTCGGATTATGGCGTAAGTCAACCAATTGAATAACAAGCCTTAAATTTTCACGAGTTGTGATATATTCTTCAATCATTTTGCCAAACTTTTCTCTTTGAGATTTGCTCACTTTTGCATAGCCATATCCGGGTACATCTACAAATATGAGTTGTTGATCAATATTATAAAAGTTTAATGTTTGAGTCTTCCCGGGCTGCTGAGATGTGCGTGCCATGTTTTTTCTACCAATCATACTATTGATAAACGTAGATTTTCCAACATTAGAACGACCACTTAAAGCTATTTCTGAAAGATTAGTATCTGGATATTGCTCTTCCTTTACGGCACTGATTAATAACTCAATATTGTTGGGATTTATCTTCATATTGTATCCTCGCTTTATCATTTAAAAATCTTTCCTAAATTACTTTATCATTTTCATACTCAAATTGTCATTATGAAATAATATAAAAAGCGAAATGGAATTGTAATTAAATTCTCATTTCGCTTTCATTTCTAATTTAAGCTGAAGTTTTATTTTTATTAATTAATTGTCCTTCTGAGTCATATAATTCTGGTTCTATTTCATTGTTTATTGTATCTGACGTAATAACAACTTTAAAGACATTCTCTGTTGATGGCACATCATACATAATATTGATTAATGCTTCTTCAATAATTGAACGCAAGCCACGTGCACCTGTTTTCCGTTCTATCGCTTTTTCACTAATTGCAGACAATGCATCATCCGTAAACTCAAGATCGACATTATCTAGTTCAAGCATTTTAGTGTATTGTTTTACAAGCGCATTCTTAGGTTGTGTTAAAATATTTTTTAATGCTTTAACATCTAATGTTTCTAAATTTGCTACAACTGGCACACGCCCAATAAACTCAGGAATTAAGCCATATGCTTGTAAATCTTCTGGTCTAATTTGTGCAAGTAGTGCTTCTTCATCATATTTATCAGCTTCATTACTAGCAAAGCCAATTACTTTTTCACCAAGGCGACGTTTAATCACTTCTTCAATACCATCAAAAGCACCACCAAGAATAAATAGTATGTTAGTCGTATCAATTTGAATTAGTTCTTGATTTGGATGCTTTCTTCCACCTTGTGGCGGTACACTTGCAGTCGTACCTTCTAAAATTTTTAGCAATGCCTGTTGTACTCCTTCACCTGAGACATCACGTGTGATAGATGTGTTTTCAGATTTGCGAGCAATCTTATCAATTTCATCGACATATATAATACCTTTTTCCGCTTTATCTATATCAAAATCAGCTGCTTGAATAAGGCGTAATAAAATATTTTCAACATCGTCGCCCACATAACCAGCTTCTGTTAAGCTTGTTGCATCCGCAATAGCAAATGGTACATTTAATGTTTTCGCTAACGTTTGTGCGAGCAATGTTTTACCACTACCAGTTGGTCCAATTAACGCGATGTTACTTTTTTGAAGCTCAACTTCATCTTCATTTGGACCTAATTGCTGTATACGTTTATAGTGATTATACACAGCAACTGCTAATGATTTTTTTGCTTTTTCTTGTCCGATAACATATTCATTTAAATGTGCCATGATTTCTTTAGGTGTAGGTACTTCAGTAAATTCTTCCGAAGATGTTTGTGCTAACTCTTCTTCAACAATTTCTGAACATAACTCAATACACTCATTGCATATATAAACGCCACTTCCTGCTACTAATTTCTTTACTTGATCTTGATCCTTACCGCAGAAAGAACATTTTAAATTTTCTTCGTCTTCATTAAATTTAAACATTCCTTTTACACCTCTATTCCCTAACGACTATACTAGAATGCATTTTACAATGCAACTTAATACTTCTACAACTCTTCTGCTTAAATGTAGAGTAGCAGATACATAAATGATGCACCTGCTACCTTCAATTATCTATTAAAATAATAATTTGAGAAATAATGAGTACATAAATATCTCAATTTGATTTGTTACATTGACGCTGTTTATTCTTTGTCTTCAGATTTTGCTTCTACTAATTTTGCGTTGTCGCGTAATAAGTCGATCACTTTTTGAATACGAACGTCATTTTTGATGATATCTGTATTTCCTAATGTATTTTTAATATCTTCAACTGAAAGGTTAAATTGTGAACTCATTTTTTCTAATTCTTTATCAATATCTTTTTCAGATACCTCAATGTTTTCAGCATCGGCAATTGCTGTAAGTGTTAAGTTTGTTTTAACACGTTGTTCTGCATCGCCTTTCATCTGTTCTCTCATTTGAGATTCATCTTGACCAGAAATTTGGAAGTACGTTTGTAAATCTAATCCTTGTTGCTGAATTCTTTGTGCAAATTCTTGAACCATACGATCTAATTCAGTATTAATCATTGCTTGAGGAATATCAATTTTAGCATTTTCTGTTGCTTTGTTGATTGCTTCTTCTTTTTCTACGTTTTCAGCGTTAGTCTCTTTTTGTTCAGCTAAACGCTTGCGTAGATTTTCTTTATACTCATCAACTGAATTTGCCTCAGAATCTAATTCGTTCGCAATTTCATCATCCAATTCTGGAACTTCTTTAAATTTGATTTCATTGATTTTAGTTTTGAATGTAGCTTCTTTACCAGCTAATTCTTCAGCATGATATTCTTCTGGGAAAGTAACAACAACGTCTTTTTCTTCTCCAGTTTTTAAGCCTTCTAATTGTTCTTCAAATCCTGGAATAAATGACCCTGAACCGATTTCTAGATCGTATTTTTCAGCTTGTCCACCTTCAAATGCTTCACCATCTACTGAACCAGAGAAGTCAATATTTACAGTATCGCCATTTTCAACTACGCCGTCTTCTTTAACTACCATATCAGCTAAATGACTCAAACTATGGTCAATAGACTCTTGTAATTCTTCATCTGTTAATTCTGTTTCTTGCTTTTCAATTTCTAAACCTTTATAGTCACCTAATTCAACTTCTGGTTCAACTGTAACAGTTGCTTCAAATTCAAAGTCTTTGCCTTTTTCAATTTGAGTTACGTTTACTTCAGGTTGATCAACTGGTTTGATACCTGTTTCTTCAATGGCTTCACCATATGCTTCTGGTAATAAAATATCTACTGCATCTTGATATAATGCTTCCACACCAAAACGTTGTTCAAAGATTGGACGTGGTACTTTTCCTTTACGGAAACCAGGTACATTAATTTGTTTAACTACTTTTTTAAAAGCTTTATCTAACGCTTTGTTTACTTTTTCTGCAGGAACTGTAACTGTCAATAATCCTTCGTTACCTTCCTTTTTTTCCCAAGTTGCTGTCATGTATAAATACCTCCATGCTTACTTTTTTAATTTTTCAACTCCATCATTATATCATACGACAATTATGGAGACAAACATTGATATTCTGGTGTTTAGCCATATTTGTGTAGTTTCACAACAAATTTATATTAACTGATACATCTTCAATTTAAAAGCGATTAGCCTACACATCTTTATCTAATTGCTGAATAAAACACAATATACTCATATTGTCTTCGTTGTGGCTTAAATCAAACATAGATTTAAAATAAGTAACATAGCCATCTATCCACTGTTGCTTATTATACAAATCATATATATCAAGTGGATAAAGTAAAATGGTGTGATTATTCATAATATGTCTTGCTTCATTTAAAAGATTAAATTCATTGTCTTCCAGTTTTTTCATTACTTCAGGAATCACTTGTGTCTTCATAGATGTATGCTCAAAACCTAGTAATAAATTAGGTTGGACTGTAAATGTTTGACTATATTTTCGAATAGAAATTTCTTTTGAATATTGCGCAAATCTTAGATACTCGATCATTACACTAAGCACATGTGGTGGTATTTGATAATAATGAATAATGTTAGCAATTGAATCTTTAAATTCATAATGGCCATTATCAATAAGTTGTAATATCAGTTGAGATTGCTCACGTCGCGATAATGATTCAAAGCGACCAAGCATATCCGTCACACGTTGTTTATCTTCTAATAATTGTGCTTTAGCAAATTCACGCATAGGATGAAGTGCCATCCTTGTTTCATGAAGTTTTACTTCATCAATAATTTGATCAATAACTTCCACTGCTTCAAAGTATTGTCCCAAGCCATTTAAACTTTGAATGTAATATATCATTAATTCATCATACTTTTGTAAGCCCTTCTTTAATAAAATAATCGTTTCTTCTCTGAGCTCTAAAAAAGCATTTAGCTGTAGTAATGTCTCACATTTAATCAAAGACAGCGTTTCATCAAGTTCAAAATGTGCTTCGTATGTTTCAAATAAATCATAAACTAACGTATGATTTTTATTTTTATGAGCATCAATAATTTCGTTTGTTAGCTTTAGTTGTGATCTAGGAAAAGGTATAACATCGGACATCTTATTTACACCTCAATTAATACAAATCTTGTAGAATTAAAGCACTCCAAGTTTCAAAATCGTCATAATTATCTATTTTACCTTGTTCCATCCATTTAATTCTTAACGTGTCTGTCTCCTTAGCCTCAACATCATTGGAATTGACTGTAATTTTAAAGACAACACCAATGTGTACACGACCAACTTCATTATTATCATCATTAATAAAACCAATATATTGCATATTCTGCGATTTGTCTGATGATAAACCAACTTCTTCCTCTAATTCTCTTTGTGCATTGACACGAAGTACTTCATTGACATTATCGGCGCCTACGACGTCATTCATATGACCACCTACGCCAATTGAACTCTGTCCGTGTAACCTTTGCTCGCCACCACCTGATAAACGTTCATAAACTAATATTTCACCATTTTCATTTTCGAGTAAGCAGTAAGATATTAATTGTTTATAACTTGGATCTTCTTCCATATCACCACGTCGTTTTACTTCATAAGCGTCTAACTTATTAAATATCTCTTCACCCTGATTACCATGTTTGGTTAAAAAACCATTAAATGCATTTTTATTATTATCAAATAATATTGATCTAGGAACTACAATAATTTGTTCATCAAATTTAGACATGTTTTTCTCCTTATTAAATATTTCTTATCTCACATTTTAGCAAACTATTAAAATGATTGACAATGTAATGAAAAGTGAATAATGGTGTAGAGTCTTGGACATAAGTCTCATAATAATAATATAAAGATGATTTAAAATTCTCTCTATCCTTCTCTTGAAATCAATACTGCATGCTATAAGTTATAAAAAACTACAAAAACGCTAAATTCTATTGAAACATGATAGAATTTAGCGTTTTTGTTTTAATCCGATACCTCTATGTCCCGGATTTTTGAAATATTATTTTAAAGCTTCTTTTGCTTTAGAAACTAATTCGCCAAAAGCTTTTTCGTCTGAAATTGCGATTTCAGAAAGCATTTTTCGGTTAATATCGATGTCAGCTTTTTTTAAGCCGTTCATCAAACGAGAATAACTCATGTCATGTTGACGTGCTGCAGCATTGATACGTGTGATCCATAATTTACGGAAATCACGTTTACGTTGACGACGGTCACGGAATGCATATTGACCTGATTTCATAACTTGTTGTTTTGCTACTTTATATAATGTATGTTTTGAACCAAAGTAACCTTTAGCTAATTTAATCGTTTTTTTACGACGCGCTCTTGTTACTGTTCCACCTTTAACTCGTGGCATATTAAATTCCTCCTTAGTAAATCACTCTATATGTTCATTATTGGTTGTTACTTTTTGTATGCAAGTAATTGTTTTACGCGTTTTAAGTCGCTTTTAGAAACTAATCTTGCTTTACGTAAGTGACGTTTTTGTTTTGTATTTTTATTTGCAAATAAATGTGAAGTAAACGCTCTAGAACGTTTTAATTGTCCTGAACCAGTTCTTTTAACACGTTTAGCTGCTCCACGGTGAGTTTTCATTTTAGGCATGATCCATTTCCTCCTACTAATCGTTAAATTATTTTTCGTTGACTGGCGCTAACATGATAAACATTTGACGCCCATCCATTTTAGGTTTTTGTTCAACAGTGGCAATATCTTTACACTCGTCAGCAAATTTTTCAAGAACACGTTGACCAATTTCTTTATGTGTAATTGCACGGCCTCTGAAGCGAATTGAAACCTTACATTTGTCACCTTTGGTTAAGAACTTACGTCCATTTTTCAACTTCGTTTGGAAATCATGTTCCTCAATAGTTGGACTTAGACGAATTTCTTTAACATTGATGACTTTTTGTTTTTTCTTCATTTCTTTTTCTTTCTTCTGTTGCTCGAATTTATACTTACCATAATCCATTATTCTTGCAACAGGCGGTTTAGCATTTGGAGCTACTACAACCAAATCTAATTCTACGCGTTCAGCCATTTCTAACGCTTCACGTTTAGATTTCACTCCAATTTGCTCACCATCTTGTCCGATTAAACGTAATTCTTTAGCACGAATTTTCTCATTAATTTGAGTTTGATCTTTTGCTATGATTGACACCTCCCAAAATTTTACGAAATTTTCCAAGCAAAAAAGAGCAGGTATAGCATACCCGCTCTTTAATCTGACATAATAATGCCTGTCATGTTAACCTGCCAACAGCTTGATGCGTCGCTACAGGTGAGAAACGGGTGTTTCTACTTGGTACGTTTCGTATTCAACGTATACAATCATAACAACATTATATGATTAAGTCAATTACTTTTATAAATTAATGGTGTTTTATTTCATTCATGTGAACATCTTGTCTTAAATCAACTTCTTCTAGTGGAATCTTTTTGGTTTTGTATCTTAATTTATGATAGATAAAGAACACTAAGAATACCGGAATACCCATATAAGTAATAACAAAGCGATTTAAATCAAATTCACCAGTTTTAATGAAATCCACATCTTGACCTATGATAACAATAACGCATAGAATACCAGCAAAAATAGGTCCAAATGGGAACCATTTAGCTTTGTATTTTAATTCTTTTTTATTATGGTGTTGTCGTTGGAATGCACGTCTAAATCGATAGTGACTTACAGCAATACCTACCCATGCGATAAAACCAGTCATGCCACTTGCCGCAACGATATATTCATATGCATTGCCACTAACTTTTTGAACTAAAAAGATAATGATCACTAATATTGCTGTGAGTAATAAAGATAAATATGGCACACCATATTTATTGGTTTTCCCGAAAATCGGGAATGCTAATTTATCTTTACTCATTGAATAAAGCATTCTTGTTGATGCATACATTCCAGAGTTACCAGCGGATAATACTGAAGTTAAAATAACTGCATTCATAAATGATGCGGCAAAAGCTAATCCAGCATTTTTAAAAACTAATGTAAATGGAGAAGTGGCAATGCTATTATCTCCGCCCATTAAGGCATTACTATCATAAGGTATTAACATTCCAATAACAAAAATTGCTAAAATATAAAATAACAATATTCTCCAAAACACTTGTTTAATCGCCTTTGGCACGGCACGCTCTGGATTTTCAGATTCTCCAGCAGTAATCCCTATAAGTTCTGTACCTTGGAATGAAAAACCTGCTACTAAGAACACACCTAATATAGATAGCAAGCTTCCGCCGAAATTCCCACCAAGTATAGGTCCTTCGCCTTTAGTAAATGTTTCAAAGCCAACAAATTTACCACCCATTATTCCAATAATAGTTAGAAGACCTATAGCAATGAAAATAATAACCGTAACAACTTTAATTAAAGCGAACCAGTATTCACTCTCACCATAGATTCTTACAGATAATGAATTCAATGAGAATATGATGACTAAAAAGATACAGCTCCATAGCCATGCAGGTATCCCTGCCATTGGTGTCCAATATTGAATAACTTGCGCGGCAATAGTTACATCCGCAGCAACCGTAATAACCCAGTTAAACCAATAATTCCAACCTAATGCAAAACCTAATGAAGGATCTACAAAGCGCGTTGCATAAGTACTAAATGAACCTGAGACAGGTAAGTATGTTGCCATCTCTCCTAAAGAAGTCATTAAGAAAAATACCATAATACCAATAATTGCATATGCTATCAATGCGCCAAGCGCACCTGCATCGTGTATGGCACCACCAGAAGTCATAAACAGTCCTGTACCAATACACCCTCCCATAGCAATCATAGAAATATGACGGTCTTTTAATCCTCGTATAATACCGCCATTTTGACTTTCAATCTTAGACATAAAAGCTCCCTTTCTTTTACGTAGAGGCTAGCTAAATACACCCGTTTTTCAATTGTAGATAAGGGACAAAACACATGATGAACGTATCTTTATATCGTCAAATACACAAAAATTTCCGTTGAGAAATTATTATTGTTTTACAAGTGTTTTATCGCGTCCTTTTCTTTTTATCAAACGAATCGATGTTAAAGCATAAAAAATGGTTACATATCTATAAGAGATATACAACCATTTTTTCTATATTGGTAGCACATCACATATTGTGACAGTACAGTATCTATTCGATAACTGTCCCAACAAACATTTATTATGGATAAACATTTGCTTCGGCAACATTACCTTTCACTCACCTATATGCGTCCCATAAAAACTATAGATAAGTTACTTATTAAAGTTGCAACCTCTAACTCAAATTTAAAATTTTATATAATGAATATACATTAATTCCTACTATATTACAAGACTATCTATGTTTTTTTAGTCTGATTTCATCAACTAAATTCCATATAAATTCGTCCCTTTCAAGCGTCTGTTGATCTTGAGAGCCGTATTGACGAACATTAACTTGGTTATTCTCAACCTCTTTATCACCGACAACAATTTGATATGGAATTTTCTGCATTTGTGCTTCACGTATTTTATAACCCATTTTTTCATTGCGATCATCAATTTCAACTCGTACACCTTGGGATTTTAATTCATCTTGCAAGTTTCTTGCATAGTCATAATGTAAATCAACATTGACTGGGATAATTTCAACTTGCTTAGGTGCCAACCATGTTGGAAAAGCGCCTTTTGTTTCTTCTGTTAAGAAAGCGACAAAACGTTCCATCGTAGATACAACGCCACGATGTATCACTACTGGTCTATGATACTCACCATCACTACCAATATAAGTTAATTCAAAGCGCTCTGGCAATAAAAAGTCCAGTTGTGCTGTTGATAATGTTTCTTCTTTGCCCATAGCAGTTTTAACCTGAACATCTAGTTTAGGACCATAAAATGCCGCTTCACCTATTGCTTCAACATAAGGCAAACCAAGCTCATCAACTGCTTCTTTTAACATTGACTCTGCTTTATTCCACATATCATCGTCATCCATATACTTCTCTTTATCTTCAGGGTCTCTGTAACTTAAGCGGAATGTATAATCTTCAAATCCAAAGTCTTTATATACATCTTGAATCATATGAACTACACGCTTAAATTCATCCTTAATTTGGTCAGGTCTAACAAAAATATGTGAGTCATTTAAAGTCATACCTCTAACACGCTGTAGGCCTGATACTGCACCGCTTGCTTCATAACGATGCATTGTGCCTAATTCAGCAAGACGGATTGGTAACTCACGATAAGAATGTGGTTTATTTTTATAAATCATCATATGATGAGGACAATTCATTGGACGTAATACCATTTCTTCATTTTCATCTAATTTCATCGGTGGAAACATATCATCTCTATAATGAGCCCAATGACCAGAAGTTCTATATAAATCGACATTTGCTAAAACAGGTGTATAAACATGGTCATATCCCATACTAACTTCTTTATCAACGATATAGCGCTCAATTTCACGTCGTATTGTCGCACCGTTTGGCAACCAAAGAGGTAATCCAGCACCAACTAACTGATTATTTGTAAACAACTCTAAATCTTTACCAATCTTACGATGATCACGTTCACGACGTTCTTCAAGTAATTGTAAATGTGCTTTTAAGTCTTTTTTGTCGAAGAAAGCAGTTCCATATATACGTTGAAGCATTTTATTATTGCTATCTCCACGCCAATATGCCCCTGCAGTAGATAATAACTTAAATTCTTTGATTTTTGCTGTTGAAGGTACATGTACCCCACGACATAAATCTGTGAAGTCGCCTTGTGAATACAATGTGACCATCTCATCTTGAGGAATTGCATCAATTAATTCTAATTTATAAGGGTCATCCTTAAAGAATTCTTTAGCTTCTTCTCTAGAAACAACCTTACGTTCAATTTTATGATTTTCATTAACGATTTGTTTCATCATTTTTTCAATCTTTTCAAAATCGTCTGAGGAAATTTTATTTTCCATATCAAAGTCATAATAGAACCCGCCTTCAATAACCGGACCAACTCCAAATTGTACATTTCCATATAAACGTTTTAATGCATTTGCCATTAAATGTGCTGTTGAATGTCTTAACACTTCTAATGCTTCTTCACTACCAGGAGTAACAATTTCGATTTCTCCATCTTCTTCAAGTGGTCGTGCTAAGTCAATGAGTTGCTGATTAAACTTACCAGCTACAGCTTTTTTACGTAATCCAGGACTAATTGACTGTGCAATTTCTTCAGTAGTAATACCTTTATCGAAAGCCTTCTTATTACCGTCAGGAAATTGAATATTTATTTTGGTCATACTAACATCCTCCTAAAATATGAACTAGTATCGTTGATTCTTTATTATATATAGCAGCAAAATAAAAATCCCATCCCAACAAAGGGACGAGATTATCGCGATGCCACCCTAATTAAGTAATGAAAATTCATATATCTTAAAGTACTTATATGAATATATCATCACTCTACCTCTACATAAGATAACGGTCTTGAGCCGGACATTCATTACAAATGTCTACAAATGAAGGAGTAACACGAAAAGTTATTAACCATTTTTCATCAACCAATGGCTTTCTAAATAATACCCTTAACATGTCATATCTTCAAAAATTTCAACGATATAGATTTACGTTCATTATACAACACATATTTAAAATATCAATTGTTTCTATAATTTTTTCCTTCTAAATATACATCATCAGCTAAGCTTTTTATACGCTCTATAATCCTTGCAGCTTTTGTTTTTTCTGCCCCTTCACGTGTTATAGACAAATGATGTTCCAACTCTTCAAAGCTTAAATTAGAACTAAAGAAAGTTGGCAATTCTTGAACCATACGATAATGTAATAAAGGTCCAATAATTTCATCTCTAACCCATGGAGTTACTTCTTCAGCACCTATATCATCTAACATTAATATTCCAGCTTCTCTAATTCGAGCTAATCGTTGTTCGTAACTGCCGTCTTTAAAACCATTCTTTAAGCTTCTAATATATTCAGGCAAATATACGATAGTTGAGGCAACTTTTTGTGATTTTAACTGATTAGCCATCGCACCTAAAATAAACGATTTTCCTGTTCCAAATGGTCCATAAATGTATAAGCCTTTGACACTTTTACCATTAATAATACTTTTACATATGTGATTAGCTTTTATCGCTATTTCTAATCGATCTCGATCTTCAGTAAATATATCATTTAACTTTGCATTAAGTGTGTCACGCTGCATATGGTGGGAAGTAACTAATTGGCTATCAAAACGCGCTTCATCGTATTTAATTTTGCAAGGACATGGTAAATATTTTATTTTTATGCGTTCATCTTCAACATAAAGTTCAGGTATGTGTCCTTTAACAAAGTTGGGACATGAATGATAATCATGACCATCATAATGCTTTTGCTGGTCTTTAAATTCTTGCAATACATTTAAATCACGATCAATCATGGCATTTGTTAATTCACTTTGGTGCATAGTTAAAAATTGCTTAACATCTGAATCGTTAATAACTTGTTGCTTGATTTGTGAAATACGCTGTTCTAAATTTGAATCTGATCCCATAATATTTTTAAAGCTTTTCATTAATCATCACCCCAATCTTTTTTTAATTGCTCTAGGAATTGTTGTCTATCTTTCTCCAAATTGTCATCTTTTTTCTTTATTTTCTCTTGTCTTTTAGCAGTGTCTCTGTTTTCCAGCCACTTCGGTGTTTTCTCTCTAGAAACAATTTGTTTTCCATAATAACGATTCTTTGCATTTTGAGGTTTTCGCTCTACTTGTTTTGGTTCATTCATTTTTAGTGCTCGTTCGTATGCTTCTTTTGCATTTGAAATGCCTAATTTTTTCCAATTAGAAGCAACTTCAAATATATATTTTTTAGGCAACATCATTTCGTTTTTTAACATCACAAATTGTAATAATATATTTATGACGCCTAACGGTAGTTTTTCTCTACTAACCAATTCTTCTATCATCAGCTTTTGTTGATGAGTCGGTTCTGAACCCGACCATGAGGAGAGCATATCAACTGGGCTTATATTATCTAAACTAGATAGCCACTCGTCTTGTTTTGTATTAGTCGAGTTATCACGCGTATGTTGGCTCTCAGAATCATAATATTTATCAGCATTTATCGCTAATTTAGGCAATTGCTGTTCATGCTCAATTAAATAATATGATCTTGCTTGTTTGCGTAACTCTTCAAACGATAAAGTTTGTGCACTTGTAATTGAGTTTAAAATCATGCGTTTCATTGCCTCAACGGTTAAACCGTATAAAGTAGCCAATTGTAAGATTAAAGCTTTAGCTTCATCTGTAACTATTTCACTACTAATAAAATGATGTTGAAGTAACTCTTTAAGTAATTCGAAATCAAAGTGCTCATTAGACAAATCAAGACCTTTATAATATTGAGATGATTTAATGTTTTGACTATCAATTTTAATATCTTTATTAGGCATTTTAAAAACTTCAGTAAATTTGTGCGTAATATTTTGATAATTTGTTAAATCTTTTCTATCTTGCTCAAAATATTGTTTTAACTGTACAAAGCGCTTTTTATCGACTTCACTAAATAAAAAAACTGACAGCATAGGATCATTAAAAAATTGATAAGCTGTAGGTGGTTGTATTAGTTCATAGATAAAATTTGAATTATCAGATTGATGGCGCACAAAAGATTTAAGCAAGCCAATCCCCTCTAAATAATCCATTGTCTTTCTAAAATCTAATAAATTAACCTTTAACTCATTCATAATGGTATAATGCGTTAGCAATTCCTGATTATTTTCAGATACAAACTGATTTAAATAATGGTATAAACCAATGGCATGCGTACCAATCAATGGAGCATATAATCGATTTAATATTTCTAAGTGAGCCTGACTAAGCTCAAAATGACGAATAACTTCAAAACTGTCTCTTGGTCTTAAATCAAATTGGTAAGCTTGCATGGTCATTTAAGAGTCACTCCGTTTATTATCATTTAAGATACCTTGCATGGAAGCTAGAAGCTGATCAACATCTTTAAATTCTTTATATACGGATGCGAATCTGACATAAGAAACTTGATCGACATGCATAAGTAAATTCATTACATGTTCCCCAATATCTCTCGAAGAAATTTCAGTGTGACCCTCATCACGCAATTGCCATTCTACTTTGTTTGTAATATCTTCTAATTGTTGATAACGCACAGGTCTTTTTTCACAAGATCTTACCAAACCGTTTAATATTTTTTCTCTTAAAAATTGTTCACGTGTACCATCTTTTTTAACAACGATTAATGGGCTCACTTCTATGTGTTCAAAAGTAGTAAAACGCGTGCCGCATTTCTCGCATTCACGGCGGCGACGAATTGCATTTGCTTCATCTGCATGTCTTGAATCAACAACTTTTGAATGTGTAGAGCTACATTTTGGGCATTTCATTTATATCACCCTCTTGATTAGATTATGCTTCATTATACTATATTTTCTATTTTGACAAAAGCAGTGACATGTTCATTGAATCCATACAGAATTTTAACAAATAGCAATTTAACATAACTTTTTTATACACGCTAGTCTTATATATTTATAAAACCTTTTCTATTTTACTTTTTTCAAGAAAAATTATTCAATTATGGCTTTACTTTACAGTTTGCCCCTCCATAATAAATATTACTTATTCTCAATAGTAGAACAATATATTAAATATTTTTTAATTGATGTTGCTTGTTGAATTGTAACGTTGTTTTTTCTGTATTTACTTTGATTTGAATTGTGGATGACTAAAAGTAATTTCATCGTCATTGCCATAATCAATTTCAAAACCTAGATCTTCGAGCATTTGATAATCTAACTCATTTGGTTGACCACCGGTAATTAAATAGTCACCTACAAATATCGAGTTTGCAATTTGTAATGCAAGTGGTTGCAATGATTGCAAATTTACTTCACGGCCACCTGCAACACGAATTTCTTTTGTTGGGTTTATTAAGCGGAATATAGATAATATTCTTAAACACTTCATAGGCGTTAAATCATCCATACTACCAAATTTTGTTCCTTGTATCGGATGTAAAAAATTCACTGGAATACTATCAGCATCTATTTTTTTCAATGCGAAAGCCATATCAATTATGTCTTCATCGCTTTCACCCATACCACATATTACGCCTGAACATGGTGAAATATGATGTTCTTTCATATATGATAACGTTTGTATACGTTCATTATATGTATGTGTTGAAACAACTTGCCCATGATACGACTCGCTAGTATTAATATTATGATTATAGCGATCAACTCCAGCAGCTTTTAATTTTTCTGCCTGCTCTTCGTTAGCCAATCCAAGACAGGCACAAATTTTTAATTGTGGATGATCCTTTTTTATATCTTTTACCGTTTTTGTAATATGTTCTACTTCTTTGTCACTTGGTCCTCTACCACTCATAACAATACAATACGTACCAATTTTATTATTTGAAGCAACATCTGCGCCCTTACATATTGTTTCATTTGACACCAAGGTGTATCGTTGTTTGTGCTTCATCTCTCTAGATTGACCACAATAGCCACAATCTTCAGAACAAATTCCACTTTTTGCATTCAAAATCATATTTAGTTTGACTTTATGACCGAAATAATGTCGTCTAATTAAATAAGCTTCATGCACTAAATCTAATGTAGCTAAAGAAGCATCCCTGTAAATTTTTAAGCACTCAGCCTGAGTTAAATATTTCCCGTTAATAATTTGATTTGCTAAGTTCATTTCCCCACATACCTTTCTGCTTTCAATATAGTTATATCTTAGTCTTTGATATCAATATTGTAAACCTTAAACATTTTTAAGTTTACAATATACTTGTTCTATTTCTGTTAAGACTTAAAATATAAAACGAGGTAAGTTTCCAACTTACCTCGTATTGATGCAGTAATAAATTGTTTATTTAATTAGTTCTCCAAGTTGATTTGCTACCTCAACTACTCTATTAGAATATCCCCATTCGTTATCATACCAGGCTATAACTTTAACCTTATTATCTCCCATGACCATTGTATTTTTAGCATCTATAACTGCTGAATGAGGATTTGTATTATAGTCCTTAGAAACTAGAGGGGCCTCTTCAACATCAATAATTCCTTGTAAGTTTGCATCTCTAAATGCATGATTAACTTCATCTACTGTCACTTTTTGTTTTAAATCAACGACTAAATCAACTAATGATACATTTTGAGTTGGCACACGAAGTGCTATGCCATGTAGTTTGCCATTCAATTCTGGCATAACTTCTTTTAATGCTTTAGCAGCACCTGTTGATGTTGGTATAATACTTTCCCCACAAGAACGCGCTCTTCTCAAATCTTTATGCGGATTATCTATATTATTTTGATCATTTGTAATTGCATGTACCGTTGTCATTAAGCCATTTTCAATGCCAAAACTATCATTTAAAACTTTTGCAACTGGTCCGATACAATTCGTAGTACACGACGCATTACTAAATATGTCATATGTATCTGTATCTAAGTCTTGATCGTTAACACCTTTAACCACCATCTGTACTTTTCCGCCTTTTGATGGTCCTGTCAATAACACTTTTTTAGCTCCTGCTTGAATATGTGCCTTAGCTTTATCACCATGGTTAAATTTACCGGTCGCTTCAATGACGATATCTATTTCTAAATCTTTCCAGGGTAAATTTTCTGGGTTTCTATCAGACACTAATTTAATATCATGGCCTTCCACTCGAATTCCACTTTCAATAGGTTCTACTCTTTTATCGTATCTCCCATGTGTTGTGTCATAATTAATTAAATGTGCAATTGTTTCAGGAGGATAGCTAGCATTGATGGCAACTACATTCAATGCTTCATTCTTTAGTGCTATTCTTAGCACCATTCTTCCAATTCTACCCATTCCATTAATTGCAATATTCGTTGACATTAAAAGCACCCCTTATATTCTTTATGTTATACTTTATGCAATTAGTATAACATAATTTATCTTCATTGGAAGCGTTTACTTTTAGTTTTTAGAAATTTTTTATATAAAAAACCTTTTACAAATGTATGTAAAAGGTTCCTCTATATTTATTCTTGATTTATATATCCTTGATCAGTCAAAATGCGTTCTACGTTTTGTTTTAATTCTAATTTATCCCCCAAATTATCTATTACTATATCAGCCATTCTACTTTTTTTATCAATAGAAATTTGACTATATACGCGTGCTTTGGCTTCTTCCAAACTTAAATTATTTCTTTCCATTAACCGGTCAATCTGAATACTTTCTGAAGTATATACTAACCAAACTTCATCTACCGTATCTTCTAATTCATTTTCAAAAAGTAACGGAATGTCCATCACCACATTATAACCTTGATTAAGGTAGTGTGATTTTTCTTTATCCATTAGTTGATGCACGATAGGATGTACAATTTCATTTAATTCTGTTCTTTTATCAGGGTGATTAAACACGAGTTGACCCATATATTGACGATTCATTTCACCATCATCATTAATGGCTTCGTTCCCAAATGTTTGGCGGATTTGCTCCAATCCAGCAGAACCTTTTTTAACTGCTTCTCGAGCTGCAATATCTGCATCTACGACTTTAAATCCATAGGCTGTAAGTAATTCTGATACTGTTGATTTACCAGTGGCTATCCCACCTGTTAGTCCTATTACTTTTGGCATAAACTCACTCTTTCATTATTTTTGACAAACCGGACAAAAATGACTATTACGTGTAGCAATCACTTGCTGTTCTATTTTATGTCCACATTTTTTACATTGCTGTTGTTTATATACATTTAAGCGTAACTGCATCGTGCCTGTCTTACCATCTGCATGACGATAATCCGAGATACTCGTTCCGCCATACTCAATACCTTCATTTAAAACGGCTTGAACTTCTAAAAAAAGATTTTGTCTTGCTTGCTGATTTAAGCTTTGCACTTCAGTGGCGGGATGTATTGCAGCTCTATATAATGCCTCACAAGCATAGATATTCCCACAACCTGCAATAACTTTATGATCAAGGATTAATTGTTTAATAGATTTGTGCTTTACTTTAGGTTGGTTTAAATAAGTCAAATAATGATCTAATGCGCTTTCGTCAAAAGGTTCGGGCGCCATATTTTTGAACGATGCGTAATTATTTAGTGCTTGTACATTTCTAATTTCACCAAAACGTCGAATATCTGAATAAACAAGTAATTTACCATTACTTAAATGAAAAATAACATGCCAATGTTTTCTATAGTTTGGAGCATGTATCTCATCTAAATGATTTACGATAAAAAAACCACCTGCCATTCCTAAATGACTAATCAATACACGGCACTCCTGATTCTTTTCAATATAAATATTAATGTATTTACTGCGTCGCTCTACTTTATATATTTTATAACCCTCTGTAAACTGCCTAAAACCATCAAGATTAATCCCTTTAATGATTGTTTCTTTCCCGTCTGACTTGCCGTCAATGACTTTTGAAGAAAATGTTACTGATTTTATAATCGTGTTAATTATAAAAGGTTCAATACCTCTTTTAACATGTTCAACTTCTGGTAATTCTGGCATACTTTATTTCCTCTTTCTATTTAGCATCATACCATGTAGCTCCATAGCTAGAATCTACAAGCAATGGGACAGCAAGTGTTAATGCATTATCCATAATTTCTTCAACAAATTCACTAAAATCTTGTACCTCAGACTTTGGAACTTCAAATATTAATTCATCATGCACTTGAAGTAATAATTTGGCATGATAGTTTGTTTCTCTTACATTTTTATCAAATTGTACCATTGCCAATTTAATAATATCTGCAGCACTACCTTGAATAGGCGTATTCATGGCTGTTCTTTCAGCAAAACTTCTTAAATTAAAGTTGCGGCTCGTAATATCTGGAATATAACGGCGTCGATGTAATAACGTTTCAACATAACCATTGGCTTTTGCATCTTTAACAATATCGGTCATATATTGTTTAACACCTGGAAAACTAGCCAAATAATCATCAATAAAAGCTTTTGCTTTTTTACGTGTAATACCTAAATTTTGGCTAAGACCATAATCACTTATACCATAAACAATGCCAAAATTAACCGCTTTTGCTTGTCTACGCATTAAATCATTAACTTGATCTTTTTCAACTCCAAACACTTTCATAGCAGTAGCAGCATGAATGTCGTCTCCATGTATAAAAGCTTCTTTTAAACTTTCATCTTGAGTCATATGTGCTAATACACGAAGTTCAATTTGAGAATAATCCGCAGATAAAATAACATAATCATCTGACGTTGGTTTAAAGGCTTTACGAATTTTACGACCTTCCTCAAGACGAATCGGTATATTTTGTAAATTCGGATCAATTGATGAAAGACGTCCAGTTTGCGCTAATGTCTGATTAAAACGCGTATGGATACGTTGATCGTCACTTATGACTTTTTGCAAGCCTTCTACATATGTTGATTGTAATTTTGACAACTGTCGATACTCAAGAATGTAATCAATAATAGGATGTTTACCTTGTAACTGTTCAAGTACATCAACCGCAGTAGAATAACCCGTCTTTGTTTTTTTAATAATAGGTAATTTTAATGTTTCAAATAAAACAATGCCCAATTGTTTAGGTGAATTAATATTAAATGATTCACCTGCTGCTTCATATATTTCTGAAACAAGATTATCCAATTTTTCTTGAAGCTCGTTTTGCATTTCCTTAAGATCATTTACGTCTGTATAAATACCTGTTTCTTCCATGTCAGCAAGTATTCTCGCTAATGGCAACTCTAAATTATTCAACAAGTCCATTTGATTATGGTCTGACAGAATGTCTGACATTAATGGTTTACAATTATAAATAGCTTGCATAATGGCAGCGATATGCACTTCCAACACATCATCTAGTGGAACTTGTCGTTTTTTCCCTTTACCATATACAGCAATATCACTTTTGACAAAATTTTGATTATAATAACTTACTACGGATTGAACATCTTCTATAGTACGAGATGGATCAATAATATAACTTGCTAACATAACATCAAAATCAATATGCTGCAGATTAATTTCTAAACGATGTGCAGCAACATAAGTCTTTTTAGCATCAAAAACAATTTTATTATTATGATCATTTTCTAACCACTCAATGAGTTCAGTATATTGATGGATATCCTCAGCCGAAATAACGATATATTGATTTTGTGCATATAATCCAAACTTTAAAATTTTATCCTTTAAATAATTACTACCATCAATTTCAAAATGTATGATTGCATTATCTAGCTTTTTAAAATTTATATTATCAAAATGATGGATCACTTCAAAATTGTGTTCAGTTTCACTGTTATTTTCACTAGCACTACTGTCTATATCATTAAGTAATTGTTTAAATTCTAATTTTTGGAAAAGCTCAATTTTATCTTTATTATCATTTAAATCGCCCATAATTGTATCTTTAAGATTCACTTTTATAGGGCTGTCACAATTAATTGTAGCTAAATCTTTACTCATAAACGCATCGGCTTTACTATTCTCAAGGTTTTCCTTAAGTTTTTTTCCAGAAACTTCATCAAGATGATTATACACACCTTCAACAGAATGAAACTGGTTAAGTAACTTAATTGCCGTTTTTTCTCCAACACCAGCTACTCCAGGTATATTATCAGAAGTATCTCCCATAAGACCTTTCATATCAATAATTTGTTTTGGTAACAATCCATTATATTTTTCAGCAATGAATTCTGGTGTGTAATGATCTACATCAGTAACCCCTTTTTTCGTGTAATAAATTGTTACATGGTCCGTTGCTAATTGTGTTAAATCACGATCTCCTGTAATAATAATCGTTTCTAACCCTGACGCTTCAGCTTGTTTGCTCAACGTACCAATAATATCATCAGCCTCATAATTTTCTAATTCATAATACTTAATATGATATGCATCTAATAACTGTCGAATATATGGGAATTGTTCACTTAATTCTGGAGGCGTACTTTGTCTCCCACCTTTATATTCACTATATTTTTCGTGTCTGAAAGTCGTCTTACCTGCATCAAATGCTACTAAAAAATGATTAGGTTGCTCTTCTTTCAATATTTTCTCTAGTAACATAGCAAAGCCATATATTGCATTTGTATGAATACCAGCCTTATTCGACAGCAAAGGCAAAGCGTAAAATGCCCTGAAACTCAAACTATTTCCATCAATTAAAACTAATTTATCCACAATCAAACCTCCAGACCATATTTACCTATATTCTAGCATATAAAGAAGCACTTAACGAGCATGGCGAGTTTAGTGCTTCTTATGCATGAGCTTCAGCTCAGGTATTCCTTTATTGCACTTAACGAGCATGACGAGTTTTATAGTTCCACTGTCTTTGGGCTAGTGGAACTTATGCATTTGCTCTGCAAAGGCGTTCCATTTTCTCCATGAGCTTCAGCTCAGGTATTCCTTTATTGCACTTAACGAGCATGGCGAGTTTTATAGGGAGCGGGACAGCATTCATTATGAATTCGTAGTCCCGCCCGCGGTAAGGTTGACTAGGATTGATAAAGCTTGGTATCAGCGTATTTTCAATCCAGTCACCTACTGCCAATATTTAGTTCATATCCTAGAACATAATGATGTCCCAGATTCTTATGCATTTGCTCTGCAAAGGCGTTCCATTTTCTTTTAACTACCTTTAGTTCTCCCTTCATTTGAAAATTAAAATACGCAAAAAACTGACGACAAGTTCTAAGTTTTGTCGTCAGTTTAAAATAATATCTATTGAATGTATGAATAATTTTATACTTCGTTATTACTATAATTATCTGTAAAAGTTACTTTGAATGTTGATCCTTTATTCGGTTCACTCTTGACACTAATGACACCATGGTGTGCTTCAACAATATGCTTCGTAATTGATAAACCTAAGCCTGTACCACCTGAATCTCGACTTCTTGCTTTATCAACACGGTAAAAGCGTTCGAAAATATGCTTTTGTTCTTCTTTACTAATACCAATACCAAAATCTTGTATTTCTAAATATACTTTTGATTGTTGACGATAAACTCGCACAATAACTCGATTATTCTCCAAAGAATAGTTAATAGCATTTGATAGCAAGTTCGTAATGACTTGTGCAATTTTATTTTTATTCGCTTTGAAAATAATATCTGGGCTAATTTCATCTATAATTTCGATATTTTTGTCTTTCGCCTGATTTTGTAAGTTATCTACAGTATTGTGTGCAAGTTCCGATAAATTGACATACGCTGTCTCTAATTCACGTTGTTGTTCTATATGTGACAAATCTAATAAATCCATAACTAAAGACTCGATTCGATTAGATTCTTTTAAAATAATATTTAAAAACATATCTAAAGATGCCACGTCATCTTTTGCACCTTCTATCAATGTTTCAGCAAAACCTTTAATAGAAGTGATTGGAGTCTTAAGCTCATGTGATACATTAGCAACAAATTCTCGTCTTAAATTTTCCAATTTCTTTAAGTTAGTTATATCATGTAAAACAACTACCATACCTTGCAGATGTTTTTTAGATTTTGACAGAATTGGAACGCAAGAAACATCAAAATATTTATGATGTACATTATTGATATTAACTTCAACTTGATTATACATGCTTTTTTCGGTTTTAAATGCTTCTAGAATCAGTTGTTTTATCTTATCATCAATAAAATCATTATAATCCTTGTTTTCAACCTTTTCTTCTAAACCAAAAACTTCATAATATGAATGATTGGCTACAACAATTTCACCATACTTATCAATCATTAATACAGAACTTGGTATATTTTCTAATGTAGTTTTTAAACGGTTTGATTGGATTTTTTGTTTATTATTTAATTTTTGTAAACGGCGTGCAAGTTCATTTGTTGTAACAAACAACGCCTTTGTTTCTTTGACGTTACTTTCAGGTACTCGAACATGATAATATCCATCAGCGAGTAACGAGGTCGCATATGTAACTTCGTTAATCGGTCTAATATATGTACGTTTAATACTTCTAACTGCTAAATAAATTGCGATAAGTACAACAACACCAATTAACGCTATATATTTCCAAAGCTCTTTCTGTAAATTAACCATCTCATCATCTATTCCACTAATGTATATAGCCTCATTGCTAAATTTATTTTTAAAAGTATAGTGGTATCCCTCATCAGCGCGGTCATAAATAATATTAGATGGATTGGCTGCATTATCAATTGCAGGGTTAATATCATAATGGCTTTTTGTTTCAAATATAATTTTATTTCCCTCTGTTATTTTGACAGAAATGTTTTCATTTTTTGCGATATTTTTAATTTCTTCAGTTTTACCTTGTTCTTCTAATTTTGAATAGTTTTCAGTTTTCTTAGTTAAATCAGCAACTTTTTTGTCCGTGAGCGTCTGATATATTGAATGATGCATAATAGCGCCTAATCCGATAAAACTTATTATTGTTATTGTACATAATAGTAAGAGTAACCGTTGATGAAATTTAAGCATTAAGCTTTAGGACGCTCCAATTTATAACCTAAACCTCTAACCGTCTTAATCAATTTTGGTTGTTTAGGATTTTCTTCTAATTTATCTCTTAAATGACTAATATGTACATCCACAATTCTAGAATCACCAGCAAATTCATAATTCCAAACTGAATTAAGCATGTGTTCTCTAGTAATAACTCTTCCTTGTCGTTCAATAAGGTAGAGTAAAAGTTCAAATTCTTTAGGTGTCAGTTCTAATAATTCATCATCTTTATAAACTTCAAAAAATTCTGGACGAATGCGTATATTTTCAATTAAAATATCTTCTTCGTTTGCTGCATCATTTGCAGCTTCATTAACAAACTGAGAACGTCTTAAAATTGCTTTAACCCTTGCAACTACTTCTCTAGGTGAAAACGGTTTTGTCATATAATCATCAGCGCCTAATTCCAAGCCTAAAACACGATCGAATTCATCATCTTTAGCTGTTAACATTAAAATAGGAACTAAGTTTTTGTCTGAACGAATCGTCTTACATACTTCAATTCCATCTTTTTTAGGTAACATAACATCCAGTACAATTAAATCTGGTTGTACTTTTTCTACCTTTTCTAGTGCTTCTTCACCGTCATATGCGACTTCGACGATATATCCTGCCGTTTCTAAGTTGTATTTTAGTAATGTTACGATTGATTGCTCGTCATCTACCACTAAAATTTTTTGTGACATGATGTGCCTCCTATATTGTAATTGCATTTTCACATTCATTATAACTGAAGTTTAAAAAAAAATAACATATCAAACATTAACTTTACATAATTTTTACATTAATTTAAATATAACCTAATATTAAGAGATTATGTACCCATTTAAAAGATAAAATCGAAATTCATTTTATAAATGAATTTCGATTCATATCTACAAACCAAGTCTTATTTTAAATTTTTAATTAATTCATCAGCAAATTCAGAAGTTGAAACTTCTGTTGCACCATCCATTAAGCGAGCAAAATCATATGTTACTATTTTTGAAGCGATAGTTGACTCAATGGCATCTGTAATTTTATCAGCTGCTTCTTGCCAGCCAAGATGTTCTAACATTAAGACAGAACTTAATAATTCAGATGATGGATTAACTTTATTTAATCCTGCATATTTAGGGGCAGTACCATGTGTAGCCTCAAATATAGCATGTCCAGTTTCATAGTTGATATTAGCACCTGGTGCAATACCAATACCACCAACTTGTGCTGCTAAGGCGTCTGAAATATAATCTCCATTTAAATTCATAGTAGCAACAACATCATGCTCTGCAGGACGCGTTAATATTTGTTGTAAGAAAATATCCGCAATAGAATCTTTAATGATAATCTTACCTTGTTGTTCAGCTCTTTCTTGAGCTTTATTGGCAGCCTCTTTACCATCATTTTCTACAATCTCATCATATTGCTGCCAAGTAAATACTTTATCAGCAAATTCATTATGCGCTAAATCATAACCCCATTGTTTAAATGAACCTTCAGTAAATTTCATAATATTACCTTTATGAACTAATGTGACAGATTTACGACCATTATCAATGGCATATTGTATAGCGGCTCTGACCAAACGCTCAGTACCTTCTTTTGATACAGGTTTAATACCAATTCCAGATGTTTCAGGAAATCTAATGTTCGATGCACCCATTTCATTTTGTAAGAAATCAATCACTTTCTTAACTTCTTCAGTACCTTCTTTAAATTCGATTCCAGCGTATATATCTTCTGTGTTTTCTCTAAAAATCACCATATCTACATCTTGTGGTCGTTTTACTGGAGATGGTACTCCTTTAAACCAACGAACTGGGCGGAGACATGTAAATAAATCAAGTTGTTGACGTAAAGCTACATTAAGTGAACGAATACCTCCACCAATTGGTGTTGTTAATGGTCCTTTAACAGCTATTAAATATTCTTCTATCGTTTTTAAAGTTTCGCTAGGTAGCCATTCTCCTGTTTCGTCATAAGCCTTTTGCCCAGCTAATACTTCTTTCCACACAATTTGTTTTTCACCGTTATAAGCTTTCTCAACTGCGGCATCAATCACGCGGCTAGCTGCTTTCCATATATCTGGTCCAATACCATCCCCAATAATAAATGGAATAATAGGTTCATTTGGAACTTGTAACCCATCTTGTGTTTTAACAATTTTTTCTGCTGACATAATTTGAACCTCCATTATAAAAATTCACATTAGTAATTAATTAACTGCTATCTTTCTTCAATAGGGATATATTTTCGATCTTTCTCACCAATATATTTAGCTCGCGGTCTCATAATACGATTATCTCTATATTGTTCTAAAATATGAGCTGTCCATCCAGCTGTACGGCTGACAGCAAATATTGGCGTAAATAAATCATGTGGGATATCCATACTATGATAAACAGTAGCACTAAAGAAATCGACATTAGGAATAAGCCCTTTTTCTTCCTTCATTCGTTTTTCAATAGCAATTGAAATATCATATAATTCACTTCTTCCAGTTTCTGAAGTGATTTTTCGGCTCATTTCTCTGAGATATTTCGCACGTGGGTCGCCTTCTTTATATACACGATGGCCAAATCCCATTATTTTTTCCTTATTTGCAAATTTTTCATCTAAATAATCGTCAACCTGGTCTACAGACTTTACTTCAGATAACATGTTCATTACTCGTTCGTTCGCTCCACCATGCAAAGGCCCTTTTAAAGAACCAACGGCTGCTACAATACCAGAGTACATATCTGATAAAGAAGAAACTGCACAGCGAGCTGTAAATGCAGATGCATTTAATTCGTGATCCGCATGTAAAACTAACGCTTTATTAAACGCCTCAACTTCAATATCTGTAGGTAACTCTCCTCGTAGCATATATATAAAATTCCCCGCATAATTTAATTCTGCTTTCGGTTTAAGCGGTTCTTTACCGTCTCTTACTCGAGCGAATGCTGTCACTAATGATGCTACTTTTGCTTGAATACGTATAGATCTTTCAAGAATTTTTTCTTCACTTTCTCCTTCAGCATTCGGATCAAAATGTGCAATGTATGAAACTGATGTACGTAAAGCTGTCATAGGATGAACATTATCAGTTACATATTCCTCAAAATGTTTATAAACTCGAGGATTTAATGTCATATAATAGTTTAATTTCTTCTTTAAATCTGCCAATTCCTCTTCAGTTGGTAAACGATAATTTTTTAATAAAAAGACGATTTCTTCAAATTCAGCATTTTCTGCTAAATCATCAATATCGTATCCTGCATAAGTTAATTGACTTCCAATAATTGAGCTGATTTTTGTTTCAGCTGCAATAACCCCTTCTAAACCCTTTTTTAATTCTGCCATATGAAATTCCCCTTTTCTTTTCTTTTATAATGGCTTTCAACTAATATTATAGCTAATCAATTTTCATTTGTGAACGCTTATTCTTTATACATGTAAACGTGTAAAGATAATAGTTAACAAACTATTAATACTCTTATACCCCAAAATCAGCGCTGTTATAACAATTCTATACAAATTTATGTTGTTCATTAGTCTGATTTTATTGAATATTTCAATTTTTTATTATATTTGATAACAATTTGTTAACACGATTTTAAGGAAAATTTTATAAAATTTATGAAAAATAATTGTCGAATGAAGTTTATAAGTGCATAATAATAATATCTAAATGTAAGGGAGTTGTCTTATGGAGGATAAATTACAAAGAGAATTGAGTAACCGTCACGTGCAATTAATCGCCATTGGTGGTGCAATTGGTACTGGATTATTCTTAGGTGCCGGACAAACGATTGCAATGACAGGTCCATCCATCTTATTAACGTACATCCTCATTGGATTTATGTTATTCATGTTTATGAGAGGCTTAGGGGAAATTATTATTCAAAATACTGAATTTAAGTCTTTTGCTGATGTAACTAATAAATATATTGGACCTTTCGCTGGTTTCGTGACTGGTTGGACTTATTGGTTCTGTTGGATTATTACGGGGATGGCTGAAGTAACTGCGGTAGCAAAATACGTAAGTTTTTGGTTTCCGCAAATTCCAAACTGGGTCAGTGCACTTTTCTGTGTACTCATATTAATGACGTTCAATCTTTTGAGTGCAAGATTATTTGGTGAATTAGAATTTTGGTTTGCCATTATTAAAATTGCAACAATTGTCGGGTTAATTGTCGTTGGTCTAGTGATGATACTTATGGCTTACAAAACGCAATTTGGATCTGCTAGTTTTGCTAACTTATATCAAAACGGTATTTTTCCGAAAGGTGCATCTGGATTCTTTATGTCATTCCAAATGGCATTGTTCTCTTTCGTAGGTATCGAAATGATTGGTGTTACAGCCGGTGAAACAAAAGATCCACAAAAAACTATACCTAAAGCAATCAACTCTGTACCATTACGTATTTTAGTCTTTTACGTCGGTGCATTAGCAGTTATTATGTCAATTATACCTTGGGATAAAGTTAGTCCTGACGATAGTCCATTTGTTAGACTATTCGCGTTAATCGGTATACCATTCGCTGCAGGACTCATTAATTTTGTTGTTCTAACAGCTGCTGCGTCATCTTGTAATAGTGGTATTTTCTCAAATAGTCGTATGTTATTTGGACTTGCCGATCAACAACAAGCACCACCTATTTTTAGAAGTACTAATAAACAAGGTGTGCCACATATTGCTATTATTGGTTCATCTGTATTTTTATTAGTTGCAGCACTATTGAACTATATTTTCCCAGATGCAACTTTAGTATTCACGTATGTTACGACTATTTCAACTGTATTATTTCTTGTAGTTTGGGGACTTATTCTCTGGGCATATATTAATTATAGTAGAAGAAATCCAGAGCTACATAAACAGTCGACATATAAATTACCAGGCGGCAAATACATGGGATATATCATTCTATTGTTCTTTGTTTTTGTTTTTGCATTGCTATTTGTAAATGTTGAAACAAGAAGAGCGATTTACTTTACGCCCGTTTGGTTTATTATTTTAGGACTTATGTATTATAGATATAAACAAATGGCGAAGAAAACTAAATAATAACCAAATATAAAGATTTGTAAATAAGTTATTTAACATTTAAAAACAACTTAAATGTTAATTTGCAGCTAGGATTCGGTTATTTAAATCTCAATTATGGACAGATTGGGATGTAAATCCCAAAATAAAAGCATAAAGATGATTGGAAATTAAAAATCATCTTTATGCTTTTTTAATATTCAATATTTCATATTATTATTTTGCTTGGTGAAATTTTTTCGTATTTTTCTTTGTTGGGGACCACCCCACCTTGCTTTGCTTGATAAAATGTTTTTTGCATTTCTCTTTATTGGCACCCCGTCTTCAGCTTGTTAAAGACATTTATATCTCAGCCCGTTATTTCTTATACTATTTATCTCTATCATGCTCTATTTATTGTAAAAAAGGAGCGGGACTGAATTCATCGTCCCGCTCCGGCAAGGTTGACTAGGATTGAAAAAAGCTTGGTATAAGCGTATTTTCAACCCAGTCAATTACTGCCAATATATAGTCCATAGTCTAAAATATAATTATATCCCAGACCCAGACTCTATTACTATTTAATGTTTAAGTTATTAAAGTACGTTTGCATAGCCTTCAAAGATTTTTCCTTGTGCAGCATCAACTGTAATTAATATACCATCTTTAATTTCTTTAGTAGCATGTTCTACGCCAACAATCGTTGGAATGCCTTTTTCTAAACCAACAATAGCACTTGGAGAAGTAATACCGTTTTCTTCAGTGATTAAGCCAGCTGCTTTTTCAATGTATGGTACTAAAGTTTCGTCAACTGAAGTAGTAATAATAATTGAATTGCTTAAGTCTTTTCCTTCTAAATCGCTGGCATCATCTGCAACAACAGATTGACCTACAACTGATTCACGGCCAACACCTTGACCTTTTGCAATTTCATCACCAACAAGATGTAACTTCATCATATTAGTTGTACCTTTTTCACCAGTTGGAACACCAGCAGTAATAATGATTAAATCCCCATTTGTTACGCGTCCTGTTTCAACAGCAGTTGCGACAGAGTTATTTAATAAATCATCAGTGGTTTTACGACCTTTTTTAATAACTGGATATGCACCCCAAACAAGTGCTAATTGGCGAGCTGTATGTGCACTTGGTGTAACAGCAATGATATCTGAATGTGGTCGATATTTAGAAATTGTTACTGCAGTCGAACCACTTTCAGTAGCTGCAACGATAGCTTTAACGTTTAAATTAAGAGCTGTATGTGCTACAGAAACCCCAATCGCGTTAACAAATGATGTTTCAACTAGTTTTGTACGATCTGATAATAATTTTTTGTAGTCTTGCGCAGCTTCAGCAGATACAGCAATATTTCTCATTGTTTTCACTGCTTCTTCTGGGTATAAACCAGCAGCTGTTTCACCTGATAACATTACGGCATCCGTTCCATCATAAATGGCATTAGCTACGTCACTTGCTTCAGCACGAGTTGCACGTGGATTACGTTGCATAGAGTCTAACATTTGCGTAGCAGTAATAACAGGTTTTCCTAATTTATTACATTTTCTAATTAAGTCTTTTTGAACAATTGGTACAGATTCTGGTGGAATTTCAACACCCATGTCTCCACGTGCTACCATTAATCCGTCAGATACTTCTAATATTTCTTCAATATTGTCAATACCTTCTTGGTTTTCAATTTTAGGGAAGATGGTAATATTATGATTGTTTTCTCTTTCTAAAATTTCACGAATATCTAAAACATCGCTTGGACGTCGAACAAAACTTGCAGCGATATAATCGACATCTTCTTTAATTCCAAATAAAATATCATCTGCATCTTTATCTGTAATACCAGGTAAGTTTACTCTGACACCAGGGAGATTGACACCTTTTTTATTTTTTAATTCACCTGTATTTAAAATTTCACATCTAACTTCGCCGTTAGCTTTATCTATTTCCTTAACTTCAAGTTCAACTAAGCCATCGTCTAATAAAATGTATGAACCTACTTGAACATCATTAATTAAATTTTCATAAGTTACTGAAAATTTTTCTGGTGTTCCTTCTACTTGAGTCATACTCACAATAACTTCTTTGCCTTTTTCTAACATAATTAGGCCATCTTTCATGTCATGAGTACGAATTTCAGGACCCTTAGTATCAAGTAAGATTCCAATTGTTTTCCCAAGTTTTTTCGCTACTTTTCGAATCGTATCAATTCGTGCTTTATGTTCTTCATGACTGCCATGAGAAAAATTCAAACGGGCAACATTCATGCCAGCTTTCATTAATTTTTCTAACATTTCTTCTGATTCAGATGCAGGTCCTATTGTACATACTATTTTAGTCTTTCTCATTCTAATTGCCTCCTAAATTAAATAGATAGCTTTTTAGCTAGTTCATAAATATCATTGTTAAATTTATGATCTGAAATTTTGAAAATCTCATCGAATGGCGTAGCTGTAAGTTGGTTATGCGTAATACCTACGCCAAGACCAGATTTACCTTGAATTAACAAATCAACTGCATGACCGCCTAACCTTGATGCGAGTACACGGTCAGTGCCTGAAGGGCTTCCACCACGTTGAATGTGACCTAATACTGAAACACGTGTGTCAACGTTTATATATTTCATTAATTCATCCGCACATTCTTGGCCACTCATACAACCTTCAGCAACCATTACAATTGAATGTTTCTTACCACGTTTAATACCACTCTCTATTTTTTCGGCAACGTCTTTAATTTCTGTTTTAACTTCTGGCACCATAATCGTTTCGGCACCTACTGATAGACCAGCCCACAAAGCTAGATCTCCACAATCACGTCCCATTACTTCTACAATAAATGTTCGAGCATGGCTAGAAGCTGTATCCCTTATTTTATCGACACATTCAATGATTGTATTTAATGCTGTGTCAAAACCGATTGTAAAATCAGTACCATTAATATCGTTATCAATCGTACCTGGAACACCTATAGTTTGAATTTCAGGACATTCTTCGCTAATACGTTGTGCGCCTCGATAACTACCATCGCCACCAACGACAACCAGACCTTCAATCCCTCTCTTTCGAAGATTATCTATCCCAACTTTACGATGCTCTGCTTCTTTAAATTGAGGACATCTCGCTGAGTATAAAAATGTACCTCCACGTTGTATGGTATCCCCTACAGAGCCAAGTTCTAATTTATGGATATTATCATCTAGTAAACCTTGGTAACCTTGATAAATGCCATAAACCTCGATGTTGTTGTAAATCGCTGTACGAACAACTGCTCTTACTGCAGCGTTCATACCTGGTGAGTCACCACCGCTAGTTAATACTGCAATTTTTTTCATGACGACATACCTTTCTTAACTAGATTTCTCTTTAACTCTAAATTACCACACTTTTTGGGGTCATTCCATCAATATTATTAAGGTTTATTGATGTAAACGTTTTAATTGTTAAGTTTATATTAAAAGAGTGAAATGGTTACCATTTCACTCTTTTACACTTAATTAATCAACAAATGAACCAATATGTCTGAATTTATTATATCGGTCTTCTGCTAATTGTTTTTTATTTAATTTTGACAATTCAGCAAGTTCGTTTTCAAATGCCGCTTTAATATGTTGTGCTTGAATCTCAATATCTCTATGTGCACCACCTAAAGGTTCTTCAATAACATTATCAATAATCTTTAATTGTAATAAATCATTAGCGGTAATTTTCATCGTTTCAGCTGCCATCTTAGCTAAACTACTATCTTTCCATAGTAATGCTGCAGCGCCTTCTGGTGATATTACAGAATATGTACTATTTTCCAGCATTAAAATGCGATTGGCAACACCAATTCCTAATGCACCACCGCTACCACCTTCACCTATAACAATAGCAATGACAGGGACTGTTAATGATGCCATTTCGATTAAATTTTTCGCTATAGATTCACTTTGCCCACGTTCTTCTGCTGCCTTTCCTGGATAAGCACCTTTCGTATCAATAAATGTAAAGATAGGACGATTAAATTTCTCAGCCTGTTTCATTAATCGTAACGCTTTGCGATAACCTTCTGGGTGAGCCATTCCAAAATTACGATAAATATTATCTTTCGTATCTTTACCGCGTTGTTGACCAATCACAGTTACTGGCATTTCATTTAAGTACGCAATGCCTCCTACCATAGCAGGATCATCACGAAAGTTTCGATCACCGTGAAATTCTATAAATGCATCAAAGATATGTGGAATATAATCCAATAAAGTAGGTCTCTCTTGTAAACGAGCAATTTGAACTCGATCCCAAGGTTTCAAATTTGTATAAATCTTTTTAGTTTCTCTTTTTAATGAAGCCTCTAATAAATCAATTTCATCTTGTAAATCCACATCATTTTTTTGTTGAGATTCTTTTAATGATTCAATTTTGTTCTTTATATCATATAGCGGTTTTTCAAAGTCAAGCATCCTAATTCACCTCTTGATGCATTTTTAAGATTTGGGCTAATGTTTCTTTCATGTCTTTACGATGAACGACTTTATCAAGTTGTCCATGTTCTAATAAAAACTCAGCCGTTTGAAAATCTTCAGGTAATTTTTCATTAATTGTTTGTTCGATAACACGTCGTCCTGCAAATCCGATTAATGCTTTTGGCTCACTCAAGTTGATATCACCAACCGAAGCAAAACTTGCGGAAACCCCACCTGTTGTAGGATGAGTTAAATATGAAATATAGAGTAAACCTGCGTCAGAATGACGTTTTAATGATACGCTTGTTTTACCCATTTGCATTAAAGAAATAATACCCTCTTGCATCCTTGCTCCACCACTTGCAGAGAATAAGATAAAAGGTAATCGATGTTCAGTACAATAATCAATAATGCGACATATTTTTTCACCTACTACCGATCCCATACTCCCCATACGAAACCTTGAATCCATTACAGCAATACCAAATGGTAGATTTTCTAATGTTGCAATGCCAGTGACAACTGCTTCCTGTAAATCTGTCTTTTGTTGATCTTTTTCAATTTTTTCTTCGTAACCTGGAAAATCTAAAGGATTTGCTGATGTCATGCCTTTATCAAATTCTTGAAAACTACCTTCATCAGAGACAGCTTCAATACGTTTATAAGCTGTCAAAGCAATGTGATGGTCACAATTGAAACAGACATTTAAATTTTCCGCTAGTTCTTTTGTATACATAATCTTTTTACATTTAGGACACTTGGTCATAATACCCGCTGGCACATCATTTTGCTTGGAATCCTGTACTGTTAAATATTTCTTTTTCTTACTACTTCTGTTAAAAAAATCTTTAAACATGCATAAACCTCCACGTCACTAAACATCTAAAGCACTATATTATATTTAAAGTTATCTGATATATCTTTAATATCTTATGTTTACTTGCTTATTGTATATCTGTTAGTTTCATCGTTTTATCATAAATTGCTTGTGGTTCAACTTCAATTCGAGCTACACCAGTTTCCATTGCAGCTCTTGCAACTTCTCTAGCAACAGATGGTGCTACACGCTTATCAAATGGATCAGGAATACAATAATCAGGTCTTAATTCATCCGGTTGAATAAGATTCGCAATTGCTTCTACTGCAGCTTTTTTCATTTCTTCATTTATATGCGTTGCTTCAACTTCTAATGCGCCACGGAATATTCCAGGAAAAGCAAGTACATTATTGATTTGATTTGGAAAATCCGACCGACCTGTACCAATAACCTTTGCTCCTGCTTCTTTGGCATCTTCCGGTTTAATCTCAGGATTGGGATTAGCCATAGCAAAAATTATAGCATCTTTAGACATTGATTGTACCATTTCCTTAGTTAATAAATCGGCAATTGATACACCTATAAAAACATCTGCCTCTTTAATAACATCTTGTAAGCTTCCTTCTATTTTATCTTTATTTGTAAATTTAGCAACAAATGATTTTGTTTCATTCATTCCATATGGTCGATTTTCATATATTGCACCTTTAGAATCACACATAATCATATGACGTACGCCATATGCATCCAATAATTTACAAATAGCAATGCCAGCTGCGCCAGCACCATTTAATACTATTTTAATATCAGATAGTGGCTTGTCTACAATTCTTAATGCATTTATAAGTCCAGCCAGAGTAACGATAGCAGTACCGTGTTGATCATCATGGAATACAGGTATATTGGTTTCTTTCTTTAAGCGCTCTTCAATTTCAAAACAACGTGGAGCTGATATATCTTCTAAATTAATGCCTCCATAGTTCGGTGAGATTAATTTGACTGTTTGGATTATTTCTTCAGTGTCAGTAGTATCTAAAGCAATTGGTACACCATTAATACCTGCAAAACTTTTAAATAGTACCGCTTTGCCTTCCATAACAGGAATGCTCGCAGCTGCTCCTATATTACCTAGTCCTAATACAGCTGTACCATCTGTAACCACTGCTACAGTATTTCTCTTAATAGTATAATCATAAACCGTTCTAGGATCTTCGTGTATTTCTTTACAAGGTTCAGCAACACCTGGAGAATAAGCTAAGCTTAATTCTTTTTTATTCGTTACTTTAACGTTGGGTGTAACTTGCAATTTACCTTGATTTTCTTTATGCATCTGTAAAGCGTCATCTCTTAAAGACATTACATCAACCCCTATTCATTTTTTGGATACTTATAATGAAGATGTTGAGACAAAACCACGATTAATCAAACACTCGACCTCTTCTTACGTTTAGAAACAAATCATAATTCTAACCATCATTTTATGTATATAAAAATAGTAAACTCATGATTGTTTACATTTAATCATCAGTTTACTATATCATAATTTAATGTTTGTTAAAAGTTATATAATTCTTATGTCTTCTGGCTTATAGTTATCTATAAGCTGTTCGATTTTACCTTGTTCACGCTCAATGTAGCCAACATTTTGCATTTGTTTCGTAGTTTCATCAAAATAGTTCACATCAATACTTTTAAAAGATTTCTCAGTTTGTAACTGTTGTTTTAATCGTTGTTTATCATTGATATGGCGCAATACAATTTGCTTCGCATGGCTAATCTTGTGCTGCTGATAGTCTTCTAAGTAAGTAATTTGCTGAATAACTAATTGCTGCTTCTGATTACGTTGTTCAAACTTCCCACTGACAATATACATTTCATTTTCTTGTATCTGATTACCATATTGACGGTATTGCTCTGGAAAAATCACACCATCAATAACTTTAATACCATCATTTACAACAACAAAAGCCATTTGTTGGCCTTTCTTCGTCCTTATCTGTTTGATTTGATCGAACTGCACAAGAATAGGTTGATGATTAGCAGCATTAGCCAATGTATAAATTCCTAAGAACTGTTTGCGATGAAACATTTTTTCAACTGGATGTTGTGAAATATAAAACCCAAGATATTCTTTTTCATACGTGCTTAACTGTAAATCATTCAATTCTTCTCGTTCCTCAATCTCATCTTTAGGGGTCATACCCGCAATGTCAAAAATATCTAAACCAACATGTGTAATATCATCGACTGCTTCATCTATCATTTGAAGTGATGTTGCGCGATTGTGCCCCAGCGAATCAAATGCCCCTACTAAAATTAAAGACTCTAAAAGTTTACGTGTTTTTATACGTTTGGGTATGCGTTTAGAAAAATCTTTAAAACTTTTAAAATTTCCTTGTTCTTTTCTATTATTTACGATTGTTTTCACGCTTTGATAGCCTACACCTTTAATTGCACCTAAAGATAGGTAAATACCTTGTGGTGTTGCTTTATAAAACCAATGACTATGATTAATATGTGGTGGTAAAATTGCAATTCCCTGTATCTTTGCTTCTTCAATAATTGCCGCTGTTTTTTGCTCATTTCCTACAACATTACTTAAAATATTAGCGTAAAAGTAATGTGGATAGTGTACTTTTAAATACGACATGATATAAGCTATTTTAGAATAACTAACTGCATGCGCTCTAGGGAAACCATAATCAGCAAATTTTAAAATTAAATCAAAGATTTGTTTACTTATTTGTTCTTCATAGCCATTTCTTTGGGCGCCTTCAACAAAATGTTGTCGTTCATTTTCTAATACAGCACGATTTTTCTTGCTCATTGCACGTCTTAATATATCCGCTTCTCCATAACTGAAGCCAGCAAATCGACTAGCAATTTGCATAATCTGCTCTTGATAAATGATAACACCATATGTACTTTTTAAAATGGGCTCTAAATCTGGATGTAAGTATGCTACCTTTGATGGTTCGTGACGTCGTGTAATATATGTGGGTATTTCTTCCATTGGACCCGGACGATATAAAGAAGTTACTGCAACAATATCTTCAAAGTGTTGCGGTTTCAAGCGCTGTAACACGTGACGGACGCCTTCTGATTCTAGTTGGAAAATACCTGTTGTTTCACCTTGTGATAACAGTGCAAATACTTTAGGATCATCGAAAGGTATTGCTTCAATATCGATCTCAACATTTAAATCATATTTAACTTGTGTCACTATTTGATGGATAATAGATAGATTACGCAATCCTAAAAAGTCAATTTTTAATAATCCTAAACGTTCTGCTTCTGTCATTGTCCATTGAGTCAATAATCCTGTATCACCTATTGTTAAAGGAACGAAATTAAATAAAGGTTGGTCGTTAATAATAATTCCTGCAGCATGTGTAGATGTATGACGCGGTAATCCTTCTAATTTCTTACATAGTTCAAACCATTTTTCATGTCGATAATTGCGATGAACAAAGTCTTTGAATTTATCATTGTCATAGGCTTGGTTTAACGTAATACCTAATTGATGAGGAATAAGTTTTGATATTTCAGCAAGTGTAATTTCATCAAATCCCATAATTCGACCTACATCTCTTGCAACAGCCCTTGCCAATAGATGTCCAAAGGTAACAATTCCTGACACATGATATTCGCCATATTTTTGTTGCACATACTCAATGACGCGCTCACGTCTCGTGTCTTCAAAATCAATATCAATATCTGGCATCGTAACACGTTCAGGATTTAAAAATCGCTCAAACAGCAAATTATATTTTATAGGATCAATCGTTGTTATTCCCAATAAATAGCTAACTAATGATCCTGCAGAAGATCCACGGCCCGGTCCTACCATTACATCATGGGTTTTGGCATAATGAATTAAGTCACTAACAATCAGAAAATAGTCTTCAAATCCCATATTTGTAATGATTTTAAATTCATGGTTTAGTCTGTCTATATAATTTTTTTGATTTAATTGTAATGTTTTTAAACGCTGCACAAGCTGTTTCCATAGGTATGCTTTAGAACTACTATTATCTGGTGTTTTAAATTGTGGCAACAATGATTGATGATATTGTATTTCTGCATTACACTTTTCAGCTAATGCTTGCGTTTGTGCCCACTCCTCTTGTGAAACTGTCAATTCGTCTAGCTCACTAGCTTCGAGGAAATGTTCATTTAAATTATCCATCTCATTAACTAAATCTAACTTTTCATTCAATTTAATAGCCTGAAGGGCGGCAATGGTATCTGCATCATTATCATTTAAATAACGTGCAGTTCGTAACCAGACTCGTGGCAATCCAAAATCATTTTTGCTATCACTATTTACATATATAAACTCATCATTTAAAAATTTTTCTAATATATGTCCGTGCTTTTGTTCTACTTGTTTAAAAACAATAGCAATGTTGCTTTGGTATTTAGTAATCCATTCAAATGGCACCAATGATTTATCTTTCATTTTGATAGCTGAAGATAACTGGTACATCGCTGTTAATCCTTCATTATTTAACGCATAAAGTACAGCTTCTACAGAAGATAATCCATCAGTAATATAGACAGTCATCCCAAAGATAGGTTTAATATTGGCAGACACACACGCGTCATAAAATTTTGGATAGCCATATAACACATTGGTATCAGTAATAGCTAATGCTGTATAACCTTGCTTTGAAGCTTTAGCCACAACATCTTCAATTTTTAAACTTGAATTCAACAAATCATATGACGTATGAATATTAAGATGTACAACCAATATTAACACTCCTTTCTTTTTAAACAGTTAGCTTTTGACGTAACAATCGTGCAAGTTGTTCAAATTCTTCCCAAGAATATACAGAGGCACCTGATGCATTGGGATGTCCACCACCATCAAATTGAGCGGCTACATCATTAATTGTGATACCTTTTGACCGTATTCGACAACGAATCTGTTCACCCTCATCGACTGCAAATACCCAAATTTTCAATCCTTTAATATCAGCTACTGTATTTACAAACTGTGATGCTTCATTCGGTTTAATATGATAATGGTCAAGTACATCATTTGTAATCTTGATCTGACAAAATGCATCATCATCTTTAAGTTGGAAATTTTGTAAAACATAACCTTGAAACGGCATTAATTTCGGATCTTTCTCAGATAATTTATTCAACTCTGCATTATGATTAAATGGGAAAGTTAATAAAAAACTAGCTACTTTCATTGTATGAGGCGTTGTATTATTAAATAAGAAACGACCCGTATCACCAACAATACCTAAATACAATACCCGCGCTATTTTAGAAGACATTAAATAATTGTCATTAAAATGTGCAATCATATCATAAATAATCTCACTTGTAGACGAAGCTTTGTCGTTTACATAGTTGATGTCCCCATATTGATCTACTGGTGGATGGTGATCTATTTTAATCAAAGACTTACCTAAATTATATCGTAAATCATCAATTCTTGGTGCATTTGCTGTATCGCAAATAATGACAAGTGCATCTTGATAATCTCTATCTGAGATTGAATCTAAATCCCCTATAAATGACAATGATGGCTCAGCTTCTCCAGTAGCAAAAATGCGCTTATCAGGAAACTTAGCTTGCAAATAATACTTTAAGCCTAGTTGTGAACCATAAGCATCTGGATCTGGCCTTACATGACGGTGTATAATGATTGTCTTCGCACGTTCTATTTCATCCATAATTTGATTCCATATTTTTTCCATAATCCAACTCCCCTAATTAGATAATATCTTCAAACATTTGACACATTATCATACCTTTAGCAACTTTTTGATTATTACAATTCATCGCTACTTCAAGTTTTGCAAAATTCCGTCCAACATCTAATATATCGTATTTAACTTCAATTGAAGATTCGATTGTAACAGTTTTAATATATATAATATTTAAACTTTCAATCATCACATCGACTTTTTTATATTTTCTCATTTTATATTGCACTGTTTCTTCTATAATTGCTACAAAGACCGCTTTACTTAATGTACCATATTGATTAGTTAGTAATGGTGATACTTCAACAGCAATTGATTCTGGAGTAACTGCAATATGTTTAGCAATTTGGTCGTTGATTGTCTCACCAATTTGTGGTTGCCGTCCTAATAATTGCATAGATTTCAAAACATCTTCTCTTGTGATAACACCTAATATTTTCTTGTTAGTTGTAGTTACTGGAAGTATTTCAATTCCTTCCCAAATCATCATATGTGCACAGCTCGCCACAGTCGTTGATAATTCAACATTTATAGGTGGTTTTGTCATCACACTTTGTATGACATCATCATGGTCCATATCGATGGTTTCTTTGCTCGTAATAATGCCTACTAGTTTCCAATTTTGATCCACAACAGGAAAACGACTATGGCCAGTAGTCTTTGCTTTTTCTTTATACTCTTTTAGACCCATGTGCGAAAAAATTACGGTCGTTTCATTAACTGGTTTAACAATATCTTCAACAATCAAAATTTCTTTACGAATAATTTGATTAAACATGGCCCTGTTAATAATATTTGCAACTAAAAATGTATCATAGTTTGACGATAAAATAGGTAATTGATGCTCATTAGCGTAATTTATTATTCTTTTTGACGTCTTAAAGCCACCGGTAATTAAAACAGCACATCCTCTTTTCAACGCTTCAAATTGTGCATCTTCTCTGTTTCCAACAATAAGTAGTGTCTGTTTACTAATATATTTTATCAAATCTCTAATTTCCATTGCACCAATCGCAAATTTTGACACTGTTTTGTGCAGTCCTTGTCTACCACCTATAACTTCGCCGTCAATCATCTTAACGATTTCGCTGAAAGTTAAGTTTTCAATTTCATCACGTTTCTTCTTTTCAACTCGAACTGTGCCTACACGATCTATCGTCGTCACTAAGCCAAGTTGTCCAGCATCCTTAATCGCTCGATAAGCCGTGCCTTCTGATACTTCTAACACTTTAGCAATTTTTCTGACCGAAATTCTTTGACCTACTGATAAGGCTTCGATATAAGCTAAAATTTGTTCATGTTTAGTCATTTTAATACCTCTACTATTTTTGGAGATTGTTATATGTATTATAACTTTTTAAAGCTAAAAAATCGATTTAATATCACAAAAAATAAAGCCTTTTAATTAAAATGCTCACCTTATTCTTTAATTACATATTATTCATTACTTATAAAGTTATTTTATTTTGAATAAAGTTTATTTTTCACACAATTATTATTGGAAAACAAGCATAATTCTACTACAATAAGGGTGAGGAGGGATGTATCTATGTATAAAAATATTTTATTGGGTGTAGATATTCAACTTAAAAACGAAAAAGCATTAAAAGAAGTGTCCAAATTAGCTGGTAAAGATACTGTGGTTACTATTTTAAACGCTATTGGAGAACAAGATGCTCAAGCATCTATAAGAGCTGGTGTTCATCTTGATAAGCTATGCGAAGATCGTGACAAAGGTCTTGCAAAAACAAGAAAAATACTCGATGACTACGGTATTAAATATGACCAAATTATTGTGCGTGGCAGTGCAAAAGAAGAATTACTTAAGCACGCAAATAGTGGCAAATACGATATCGTTGTTTTAAGTAACCGCAAAGCTGAAGAACAAAAGAAATTTGTTCTCGGTAGTGTCAGTCATAAGGTAGCTAAGCGCGCACACATCCCTGTATTAATCGTTAAATAGTTTCAATTCTGTATGAATATTAAAAAGGACTCAGTTATCACTAAGGTTTCTGAGTCCTTAAACTTTTACACTAATTCTATCTTAAAACTTAACCGCTTCACCTGGTTCAAGTATTTGTACATCACCATATGTTACAGCTTCTTTAAATTCTTGTGGATTTTGTTCAATTAATGGGAATGTATTGTAGTGTATTGGTACAGAAATTTTGGGTTGAATAAATTCATTAATCGCATAGCTTGCATCATCAATCCCCATTGTGTAATTATCACCTATTGGAATGAAGCAAACATCTACAGGATGACGTTGTGCAATCAACTTCATATCGCTGAATAGACCTGTATCTCCTGTATGATAAATTGTCTTACCTTCTGTTTCAATAATTACACCCATCGGCATACCCAAGTAGATTGGAATTCCGTCCTCATTTGTTAGGCTTGAACTATGGAAGGCTTGGACATATTTCACAGTTCCAAATTCGAATTCTGCCTTTCCTCCAATATTCATACCGCGAACATTTTCTACACCTTTGTTTGTAGTTAAATAACCCTCTAATTCTGCTGAACCAATCACCGTAGCATGATTACGATTTGCTAATTCAACCGTATCACCAAAATGATCTTCGTGTGCATGAGTTAATATAATATAATCAACCTCTAACGTTTGTTCATCTAAGTCACACTTGTCATTACCTGAAATAAAAGGATCGATAATAACTTTTTTACCGTTGCTCTCAAAATAAACTGTTGATTGTCCGTGAAATGAAAGTTTCATCATATTTCCTCCTTAAAACGTCTGTAATTTAGTTATACCCTACATATTACAATTTTAACAATAAATTATAAGTTAAAGATAGGATTCATTAATGAGTATATTTTGAAAAATAACCTAAATAGCCGTATTATGGATTTAAGATGATTTAGGAGGTAAACACATGACAAACACAGATACAATCATTGAAACGTTAAAGGATCAGCAAGCTGACGCTGCATGGATTACAACACCACTTAATATCTTTTATTTTACTGGTTATCGCAGTGAACCACATGAACGATTATTTGCTCTGCTAATTAAAAAAAATGGAGAACAAATATTATACTGTCCTAAAATGGAAGTTGAAGAAGTAAAAGCATCTCCCTTTGAAGGTAAAATCATTGGCTATCTAGATACTGAAAATCCATTTAATTTAATGACACAAACATTTAATAAAATGTTGATAGAAAGTGAGCATTTAACTGTTAAACGACAACGTGAATTGGCACAAGGCTTTAACGTAAAATCATTTGATGACATTGATTTTACTATTAAACAGTTAAGAAATATTAAATCAGCTTCTGAAATTGAAAACATCAAAAAAGCGGCCCAACTCGCTGATAAATGTATAGAAATTGGTGTTTCTTTCTTAAGAGTTGGTGTAAAAGAACGCGATGTTGTAAATCATATTGAAAATGAAATTAAAAAATATGGTGTTTCTGAAATGAGTTTTGATACCATGGTATTATTTGGCAACCATGCTGCATCACCTCATGGCACACCAGGAGATCGTGAGTTACAAGACAATGAATATGTCCTCTTTGATTTAGGTGTAATCGTTAACCACTATTGCAGTGATATGACTCGAACTGTGAAATTCGGTACACCTGAAAATCAAGCACAGGAAATATATGATATTGTATTAAAAGCGGAAACAACTGCAATTAAAGCTATTAAGCCAGGTGTAAAGCTTAAAGCAATTGATAAAATAGCACGAGATATTATTTCTGAGGCAGGTTATGGAGAATATTTCCCACATCGTTTAGGACATGGACTTGGATTAGAAGAGCATGAATATCAAGATGTTTCTAGTACAAATGAAAACGTATTAGAAGCTGGAATGGTCATAACAATTGAGCCTGGTATTTATGTACCTAACGTAGCAGGAGTAAGAATTGAAGACGATATTCTAGTTACTGAAAATGGTTATGAAATACTTACGCGTTATGATAAATAGAATATTGCTATACTAAAACGTCCGGATAACTTTAATCCGGACGTTTTTCACCTCAATTATTTTTCTTTAAGCGCATCTTCAACTGAAAGGTATTCTAAATTAAATGCTTCAGCAACACCTTTATTTGTAACATGACCTTTATACGTATTTAAACCTTGAGACAATGGATGGTTAGCTTTAAATGCTTCTTTATACCCCTTATTAGCTAGTAATTGTGCGTATGGTAGTGTTGCATTATTCAATGCAATCGTTGATGTGCGTGGTACTGCTCCAGGCATATTCGCAACTGCATAGTGCACCACGCCATGTTTAATATACGTAGGATCATCATGTGTCGTAATTTTATCTGTCGTTTCGAAGATACCACCTTGGTCTATGGCAATATCAACTACGACCGCGCCATCTTTCATTTGTTTAATCATATCTTCTGTAACAAGATTTGGTGCTTTAGCTCCTGGAATAAGTACTGCACCAATAACTAAGTCACTTTCTTTCACTGCATTTTCAATATTAAGTGGGTTTGACATAATAGTATGAATACGACCATCAAATAAATCATCAAGTTCCTGTAATCGCTTAGGATTTACATCTAAAATTGTTACATCTGCACCTAAACCAAGTGCAATCTTAGCAGCATTTGTACCAGCTTGTCCTCCACCAATGATTGATACACGTGCTTTAGGTACCCCTGGAACACCACCTAGCAAGATGCCCATTCCGCCTTTAACTTTTTGTAAAAATTCTGCACCAATTTGAGCTGACATTCGACCTGCAACTTCACTCATTGGTGTAAGCAATGGTAATGAACGATCTGGTAATTGCACTGTTTCATATGCTATCCCAACAACTTTTTTATCGATAAGTGCCTGTGTTAATTTTTCTTCATTAGCCAGATGTAAGTAAGTAAATAAAATAAGACCTTCTTTAAAATATTGATATTCTGATTCCAATGGTTCTTTTACTTTGATAACCATTTCAACATCCCAAACATCAGATGCATCATTTATAATTTTGGCACCTGCTTGTTCATAATCAATATCTTCAAAAAATGAGCCCATACCAGCGTTAGTTTCAACAAGAACTTCATGCCCTTGCTCAACTAAAGCATGCACACCGCTGGGTGATAAGCCCACTCTGTTTTCATTGTTTTTTATTTCTTTTGGAATCCCTATTTTCATTCCTTCCACCTCCATCCATATCGTAACGCTATCACTATGAAAGCGCAATCAAAATATACACAAAATTGTAAAACTATATTAATTTAATATTCTGTAAATTGTGGTAAAATAAAATTAAGAAAAGCGAAAGGGGCAACCGCAATGTTAACTTATAAAAATATTCTAATCGCAGTAGATGGATCACATGAAGCTGAATGGGCTTTTAACAAAGCTGTAGATGTTGCAAAACGTAATGAGGCTAAATTAACGATTGTTAACATCATTGATTCAAGAACGTATTCTTCATATGAAGTGTATGATGCTCAGTTTACTGAGAAATCTAAAAACTTCTCAGAGGATTTACTGAGAGGCTATAAAGAAGTTGCTACAAAAGCAGGTGTTCCAACAGTTGAAACGCGTTTGGAATTCGGTTCACCAAAAGCTATTATTCCAAAAAAACTAGCATCTGAATTACATGCAGATTTAATTATGTGCGGTACATCAGGTCTTAATGCAGTTGAACGATTTATCGTTGGCTCTGTTTCAGAAGCTATTGTACGTCATGCACCATGTGACGTATTAGTGGTTCGTACTGAAGAAATCCCAGAAGATTTCCAACCACAAGTGGCTACAGCAGAACTTCGTAAGCAATATCAAGCGTAATTAAATCACTTTTATTTATATTATATTGACGAGGCAAAGACATAAATGTCTTTGCCCTTTTTTGTTACTATATTAAACGATACTAAGACATAGCTAAGTGCTTTTAAGTTCGAATTCCATAGGCGACACACTCACATGAGAAAAAAGAACAGGGAGTCCAAAGCACAGTAAAGCTGGTTAAACCTTTTTTAGCAAAGCAAGTTGGGTAGCTGAAGTTCTCACCTATGTATGAGAAACAACAATTCACAATATTGAGTATAAAAGAAACACAAAGCTAATTTATGTCAAACCTGTAATACACCCTTATAATTAAAGGAGACGTCCCTATTTCAGAAACGTCTCCTTTTTAACTTTAAATTATTATAAATCGCCAAATTTAACTGTGTCTCTTGCAATCATAACTTCTTCATTTGTTGGAATAACTAAGACTTTTACTGGTGAATGTGGGTAATTGATAAAGGCTTCTTTACCACGTAATCCTTCATTCTTCTTAGGATCCCAATATACGCCCATAAATTCTAAGCCCTCAAGAACTTTTGCACGAACAACATCAGAGTTTTCTCCAACACCAGCTGTGAATACAATGACATCAACCCCATGCATTCTTGTAGCGTACGAACCAATGTATTTATGAATTCTCTCTGCAAAGACATCTAAAGCAATTTGTGCACGTTTATTACCTTCTTGAGCATCTCCTTCAAGGTCACGCAAGTCACTTGAAGTACCAGAAATACCTAATAAACCAGATTCTTTATTCAATACATTTAGAACTTCTTCAGCTGATTTATTTGTTTTTTCCATAATAAAAGGAATAAGTGCTGGGTCAATATTTCCTGAACGTGTACCCATAGTCACACCAGCTAAAGGTGTGAAGCCCATAGAAGTATCAATAGATTCTCCACCATCAATAGCTGCAATTGAGGCACCATTACCAATATGACATGTAATAATACGTAATTCTTCAATTGGTTTACCTAATAACTCTGCAGCACGTTGTGAGACATACTTATGACTCGTACCATGGAAACCATATTTACGAATGCCATAATCTTCGTAATATTGATAAGGTAAGCTATATAAATAAGCTTGTTCTGGCATTGTTTGATGGAATGAAGTATCAAATACTGCCACATGTGGAATATTAGGTAATAATTTTTTAAATGCTCTAATTCCCATCAAATTAGCTGGGTTGTGAAGCGGTGCTAATTCAGATAATGATTCAATTTGTTTCTCTACTTCATCAGTTACAAGAGCTGATGTTGGGAACAATTCACCACCATGAACAACACGGTGACCAGTTCCTTCAATATCATTGATATTTTCGATGAAGCCATGTTTTTCAAAACTATCTAACATGATATTAACTGCTTCTTCATGATCTTTAATATCTCTTACTTCTTTTACTTTTTCATCATTTACTTCTACAGTAAAAATTGAATCCTTTAATCCAATACGTTCAATTAAACCTTTTGTTACTAATTTTTCTTCAGGCATTCTAATCAATTGAAATTTCAAAGAAGAACTACCAGCGTTAATCGCCAAAATTAATTTCGACATTTGTCCTTGGCCTCCATTTTTTATAATAGTATCCTATACTATTTAACCATTAATACAGTAGTAATTCAAGAGTAATACAGTTTAATTTTCTGGATGATTTGTTACTAACCAGTCATTCAATTCAGCAATAAATGATTGAAATTGATGTGGATTCTTAAAATCAGGTATATTAGCCAATAAAACTTCAACCGATTTAGTCACATGTGGTTTTTTCTTTTGTAAAATTAAAATAGATTTGCGCGCATGTTCACTTTTAAACAGTGTTTTAGGTAAGTTTAAAAATGCTTGCATTTCTGTTTCTGTAGCAATAAAATTCTGCAGCTGTTGTACCCTATCCCCTTCAAATATAGAGCTAGGTACTACTAAAAATGCATAACCACCTTGACGTAAAGCTGTTACACTCTGTTCAATCAATAAATGATGCGAAAAACTATGTCCTTCTTTAAATCCTAAAACCATATCTTTACTCCGTTCGTCAACAGGATAATATCCAATAGGAAAATCTCCAATCACAACGTCGGCTTCTTCTAAAGGTAGTGGCATGATAGCATCTTGAGGATATACATCAAAAGGTATTTCTAAAAAGTTCGCTAAATGGACACTTACTCTTGATAACACGGGATCAACTTCAATAAGATGATGCATGAGCGTCGATTCTTTCAATACTTCATTTACTGTTGCGCTTAAATGGCCAGCACCACTTGCCATATCAACAACATGTAATTCTTGCGATTTTGCCATAAACTTTTGAACTAAAAATCCCAAAATCAATCCTATTGAGTCAGGGGTGATTTGATGATTGGCCTGTATTGTTTCTTCCTGTAATAAACTTAAATAGGCAAATTGAAAGGCTTTACGACGATCTTGTAATGTAGCTTGTTCAAGTAAATCTCGACGCTGTTGATACACATATTCCATCGCTAATCCTAGATTTTCGATAAAGCTTTGTCCATTTTCTTTATTCAAGCTCTTAGCCTTTTCATCAAGCGTTTTAAATAACGTTTCCATGATGGTTTCTTGTTCTTGCATGATAACGAGACTTCCTTTCTCATAAAAAATGTCCACATTATTTCTTGAGAAGTCAATATCTTTATGTTCTCATCGATTGAAATAACTGTGGACACATCAATTTAATATTATTAACAGATTATATTTGTTGATATGCTTCTAATGCAGCATCAAAGTTTGGAAAATCAGTGTTTTCACTTACAATTTCTTTATATACAACTTTATTATTTTTATCTAAGACGAATACTGCTCGATTTAATAATCGCATTTCTTCGATAACTACACCAAAATTTTTACCGAATGAAAGTTCTTTATGGTCACTTAACGTAATGACATTATCTAAACCATTCGCTGCACACCATCTCTTTTGTGCAAAAGGTAAATCTACAGAAATCGTTAATACAACACCGTCTTCTTTCGCTGCTTCTTCATTAAATTTACGCGTTTGTTGATCGCAAACACCAGTATCTATAGAAGGAACCACACTAATTAATTTCTTTTGTCCTTGATAAGTATCTAATGTTACCTCACTTAAATCATTAGCCAATACTGTGAAATTCGGCGCTTGATCTCCTTGTTGTACTTCTGAACCTAATAAATGAATAGGTTGGTTATTGAATGTGACTTCAGCCATAATCGATGACCTCCTAATAATGTTATATACTTCATATATGTCATCATACGCCATACATAATTACAAAATCAATCATTTAATCTATAAAGAAAGTACTATTTTTTCTTATAACCAATCTCTGACATAATCAAAAATATTTTTTAATATTAACATTGAAGTGACAGTGACAAATAATAATTTTATATATCCTACACCCTTGGCAATCGCAAAGCGCGCACCAACATATGATCCAACAATCATGCTTATAGCCATAATGAAACCAATCATATAATCAACATGCCCCAAAATCATAAACAAGATAAGTGCACCTATATTTGACGCAAAATTCAAAACTTTAGCATTTCCAGCTGCACTTAAAAAATCAAAACCAAATAGCAATAATACAAACAGCATAAATGAACCCGTACCTCCACCCAAAAAACCATCATAAAAACCAATAATAAGCATGAGTGTTACAAAAATTATTGCTTTTACAGGCGTTAATTTAGTAAAAGTACGTACACTTCCCCAATCTTTTTTCACTAGTGTATATACCATTACTAATGTCAATATGATAATAATTAATGGTTTAAGTACTTCTGCCGGCAGAAAGATAGCTAAACTAGCCCCTCCAGCTGCAAATATGAATACAAATGGAAAGAGCTTGAGAACGATGTTCAAATCCACATGTCCGGACCGAATAAATTTAATCGTACTCGTCAAGGATCCAAAACTGCTTGCAAGTTTATTTGTACCTAATGCTAATGCAGGTGGTAAACCAATTGCCAACAAAGCGGGCGTTGATATTAAGCCACCCCCACCTACAACAGCATCAATGAATGCAGCTAAAAAGCCAAATAAAATGATAATTAAAACAATGTAAATATTTATATCCATCACAGCATCCCCTTACACTTAATAACTATCAAAGATACTAAAATAATTCATTTATTAAAGCAGCTGTGTCTTCATCTTTTTTGCTTTTATAATTTTTATCTATTGTTAATGTTTCAATCTGTTCTACCGCTTGTTGTATCAAACTATCAAAATCAAACACACGCTCATATTTTTCAACCTTATCAAAATCTGGTTCTGTTACAGGATTTTTTGGTGTAAAAATAGTACAACAATCTTCAAACGGTTGAATTGATACGTCATATGTACCAATCTTGCGTGCCATTTTAACAATTTCTTCTTTATCAAGTGTCAATAGAGGACGTAATACAGGTGTAGAAGTAACATGATTAATAGCATACATACTTTTCAACGTTTGACTTGCTACTTGTCCTAGATTTTCTCCATTAACAATCGCATGTGCACCTATTTCATGAACAACTTTGTCAGCAATACGCATCATCATACGACGCGTAGATGTCATTGTGTATCTTGGGTGAACAACTTTGTTGATTTGTTTTTGTAAATTTGTAAATGGAACAATATGCAATTTAATTGGACCTACACGTTGAGACATAATGCGTGTAAGTTCAATGACTTTTTCTTTGGCTTTTTCACTTGTAAATGGTGGGCTATGGAAATGTATGGCTTCAATAGTTACACCACGACGCATTACTTCAATTCCTGCAACCGGTGAGTCAATACCTCCTGATAACATTAATAATGTTTTGCCACCTGTACCAACTGGCAACCCACCAGCGCCTTCAAAGATTTCATGATATACATAAATCGCGTCTTTTCTAACTTCAACACGTAGTTCATAGTCTGGTTGTTTTACGTTCACTGTAAGTCCAGGAACATTTTCAATAACAGCGCCACCCACTATACGTTGTAATTCATAAGTATCTAATGGAAAAGTTTTATCTGAGCGTTTAACATCAATTTTAAAAGAAGCATTTGTGTTAAAATTTAATGCTAATTTGATACAAAGTTGATTGATTTCATCAACAGTTTTGCCAGTTTTTAATACTGGACTTACTGATTTAATACCGTAAATTTGAGTTAAGCGCTGGATGACTTCATTACAATCCGTTTCTTCTTCTAAATCTATGTACATGCGATCTCTTTTTCCCATGACATGCGTGCCATTGATTGATTTTAATGCTTTATTCACATTGTCCTTTAAGCAGTTGACAAACTTTTTACGGTTAGCCCCTTTTAAAGTGAGCTCACCATACCTAACTAAAATATGATCATAATTCATTACTTTAATAACTCCTTCACTTCTCCATATATTTCATTAAATGCTTTTTTGAATGTATCTATATCTTCTTGGCTTGTAGTATCACCAAAGGATATTCTAATGCTTCCTTCAATGCGTTTATCTGACAATCCCATAGCTAACAATACTTCATTAAGTTTTTCTCTTTTAGAAGAGCAAGCACTCGTTGTTGAAACCATAACATCCAGTTTAGAAAATGCATTGACAAGTACTTCTCCTTTAACGCCTGGAAATGCGATATTAACAATGTGTGGTGCAGCATTTTCTGGCGAGTTTAAGTATACACCTGGATAATTTTTTAACATATCTACAATTTGCTGTTTAAATGATGCAAATTTTTCATACCGTGATAACAAGTGTTCATTAGCTAATTTTAACGCTTTGACCAAAGATACATCCATAGGCAAGTTAACAGTTCCACTACGTACACCATACTCTTGACCGCCACCTTGAATAATCGGTGTGAGCTTTCTCACATTATCTATGAGAAGTAAACCTTGTCCCTTTAAGCCATTAAATTTATGACCACTCAGACTCATGCTATTGATTCCTTCTATTAACAGAGGTATTTTACCAAATGCCTGTACAGCATCTACATGAAAATGCGCTTTAGGATAGTGCTTTAATAAATCTACAATAGCTTGTATAGGTTGAATTTGTCCCATAATATTATTAACATGCATACACGTTACAAGACCAACATCTTCGGACATTAATTGTTTTAAATGTTCCACATCTATTATTCCTTGCGAAGTAACATTTACATATTTTAATGTAAAACCTTCTTGTTCTAAACTACGCATTACTTCTAACACTGAAGGATGTTCTAAAACGGATGTTATAATGACATTAGCTGTATCTCTTTTTCTATAAGCGATACCTTTTAATGCGATATTGTTTGATTCAGTTGCGCCACTAGTGAATAGAACATCAAATTGCGGACAATTCATGATTTGTGTTACTTGCTTTTTCGCTTGTTGCAATATTTGCGCTGCTTGTAACCCAGCATAATGTGGGCTATTCGGATTATAATATAATGACTGATTCACCTTTACAAAAGAATCTATTACGTCTAGATTGGCTTTCGTTGTTGCCGCATTATCAAGATAAATCAAAACCAACACTCTCTTTCATTTAACTGTATTCTATTAAAACTATTATCTGCTATTTTTATAAAAATTAATACTCAAGCATTATACTATTTTTTTGAAAAATTAAAAGTAAATTTCTTCATTTGTCTCTTTTTAGATTCTACTACCCAATTGAATTCGTAGAACAGTAGTGCAATTTAATTTTTATTACGGAGTCAATATAGTATAAGTAGGCTGGAACATAATCAAATGTCCCAGCCTATTTTATGCATTTCTATTGTATAGTGCAATTATTCTTTTGTCATTTGTTCTTCTATATATTTTGTTATACCTGGTTCAACTTTCTCAAGTGCTTGTTCAGCAAGCTCAATTGATCGTTTATAACGATTGTTTTTAAATAGGCGTTCTGCTTCGTTTAGACTCTTATCTAAACTATTATCATCTTTACGATAGCGATTACCGTATTGTATTAATCGTTCAGCATAAACTGCATTTACTAATACATCATTAGCCTCGTCTTCAAACGTATTCATTTGAATTACAATTTTAGCAACTTTATCCTTTAATTGCTTGACATGAATAGGTTTGGTGCTAAACTGTTCATTTACAGCTCTAACTTCGTGATCAATCTCATTTTTCATAATGATAAATCGTTCTGGTACACTTGTTAGATTAGATGCAAGCAATCGACGATATACTTCTTCTTTTTTAGACTGTACACGTAAAAGATTATCTTCAGCATCTGCTTCATCTTCTCGTAATTGAATTAAATGATTTTGTAATTTTTCTTGATCCTCGTTTATTTCTGCAACATGATCGTCTAAATACTCTAAGTTGTCTTTAACTTCACTATAACGGACCGCTGACTTAGACATTTCTTGTAATATTTCATCGTAAACTGCAATTAGATTTTGAATTTCATTTTCATGCTGTCTCACGCTATGAACATCGCTCTCATTAATGAAATAATTTTCTTTAACATAATCTATTTCAGTTTTAAGTGTATAATTCATTTCTTTCGCTCTAAATAATGCGTCAGTAATGTCCTCTTTAGACTCTTCAACTTCATTTTTGGCTTTAACTTCATATTCAATTAAATCATACATTTCATCTAATTTATCATTAATGGCGTCTAATTTTTCATTTGCAGCTTCTAATTCTAATCGACTAATCATTGGCTCAACAAAACTTAATTCCGTTTTCAAACTTTGTAGCGTGCCATCAATTTTGACATGGTCTAAATCAAAACCATCAACTTTTAAGTCGCGACAGCCATATTTTAAATCTTGGAATTGTCCTGGTAATTCCTTTTGGGCTTCACGAATTAATTCCGGAATTTCTTCCATATATGTTTTAAGTTGTGTCATTGTTTCATTTAAGCCAGCAATGTGATTATGTGCTTGAACATAATTACCTTCTGCTTTAAGTGTTTCAAATTGATCAAGTTGCGGTTCGAATTGTTCAATTTGTTGTTCTAAAGGTGCAGCTGCTTCACCATATTGATGTCTATTAGCCAACACATCACGTTTCATTTCACGGTAATTTGTTTTACATTGTTGATAAATACTATCACTATCTTTATGTAAAGCTACAATTTCATCAACTTCTTTTAATTGTGACTGATACCCTTCTTCATAATGATCCATTAATTCATTGGCATCATCGATATCATTCTGAGCTGCTGAAAATTTAAATTTATCAAGCTGTTCTTCAGCACTTTGTAGTTTTTCTTCTACTGGTGCTAAATAATTAGTTGTGTTATCCATTGTAGCTTTTTTCAATGCATCATATTTCGTTTTTGTTTCACCTTTCAAGTTTAGCTTTGTTAATTTTTCTAGATTGCTTTCATAAGGTAACTGTTGAATTTCAACTTTACGTTCTTCAGCATTAGAAATTAAAGTTCGCTTGTTTGAGCGCAAAAAGAACATAATTCCTATAGCAATCAATAAAATGATGAAAATTGCTAAAATAATGTATAAGACCATCTCATTCTCCTCCTAATTTATCACATTTTATTATAACGTAATTTGCCCTGTGATTTAAGTGAAAAATAGATGAATTGCCGAATTTATTTTTACCTATTATAATATGAAGAAAAATGAGCGAGGTAATTTAATGACTGGTACAACATCTACAAATTATAATTTACTTTCAAAACAACTTCAGAGTTTAATAGAAGATGAAACTAATTTAATCGCTATATTAAGTAACACATCTGCTTTATTAAATGATAATCTCGACCAAATAAATTGGGTTGGTTTTTATTTAATAGACAATCAAGAACTAATATTAGGACCATTTCAAGGTCATCCAGCGTGTGTTCACATCGCTATTGGAAAAGGTGTGTGCGGCACTGCTGTTGCACAAAACCAAACACAGCGCATTGCGGACGTCCATCAATTTCCGGGACATATCGCTTGTGATGCACAAAGTAAATCTGAAATAGTCATACCTTTACATCAAAACAATGAAATTATTGGTGTATTAGATATTGATTCTCCTATTAACAGTCGTTTTACAGAGGAAGATCAGCGACAATTAGAAAACTTAGTATCAATTATCGAACAACAACTTTCTCTGTAGTTATATTTAAGTATTGACACTTTACCATAAAATGTTACAATAATATTTGTGTGAATTTACGAAAGTAGCAGCTATATATTATTAAGCGCTATGTTGTTCCCAAAGCGGACGTGTCGTGTAACTGTAGCTATAAGGCGAAGACACATAAAACAACATATCTTGATGAGCATATAGCACTCTTTTTTGTTTATTCATAACAACAAAAAAGAAAAGGAGGAGTCAATTTATGGCTCGATTCAGAGGTTCAAACTGGAAAAAATCTCGTCGTTTAGGTATCTCATTAAGCGGTACTGGTAAAGAATTAGAAAAACGTCCTTACGCACCAGGACAACATGGTCCAAACCAACGTAAAAAATTATCAGAATATGGTATGCAATTGCGTGAAAAACAAAAATTACGTTATTTATATGGTATGACTGAAAGACAATTCCGTAATACATTTGATATTGCTGCTAAGCAATATGGTGTACATGGTGAAAACTTCATGATTTTATTAGCTAGTCGTTTAGACGCAGTTGTTTATGCATTAGGTTTAGCCCGCACACGTCGTCAAGCTCGTCAATTAGTTGGTCATGGTCATATTGAAGTAGATGGTCGTCGTGTCGATATCCCATCATATTCATTAAAGCCTGGTCAAGTGATTACTGTACGTGAAAAATCACAAAACTTAGATATTATTAAAGAATCTGTTGAAATCAATAATTTCGTTCCTGAATACTTAGATTTTGATGCAGATAACTTAAAAGGTACTTTCGTACGCTTCCCTGAACGTAGCGAATTACCAGCAGAAATCAATGAACAATTAATCGTTGAGTACTACTCAAGATAATAAGTGTTAGACTTTAGGACATCATTCCTAAAAAATTAGCCAGTAAATGCGTATTTTGTAAATGCATTTACTGGCTTTTTTACGTTACGGATGACTGTATGGCTTCATATTCCCTGTATTATCGTATTTTTACTTACAGGTCACAATTTAAAATTATTAACGCTTTCTTTATAGTTGAAAAAGTTCATCTGGTATATCTGTAATAATGCCATCGACACCTAGTTTAATAAGTGACTGTGCAGCTTTGGCTTCATTTACAGTGTACGGCATAACTTTGAGATTAACTTGATGTGCGCCATCGATAAATTTTTTAGTTACTATAGAGTAATTGGGATTAATATAGTCCGCATATTGTGAAATATCTTCAAAATTTGGTAAACGATGCCAATATTTCTTCTTACTTATCAATACACCAAGTTTGTATACTGTCGTTTTTGTTGCTATAGATCGCACACTTTCTTCGTCAAACGATTGTAAAATCACTTGCCTTTTCGGCATATGATAGCGATCCAAAACGTCGAGTAACATATCTTCAATACCAGGATATTGTTGAGGAACTTTCAACTCTATCAATAATATTTTTGAATACTGTCGAGCTAATTGTAATATATCTTCTAATTTAGAGATTCGGGTTCCCTTAAAAGCTTCTCCCCATTTGATTCCAAAATCAAATTGTTGTAATTGCTCATATGTATAATCTATGACTTTTCCTCGGCCATTAGAAGTGCGATCAATTGTATCATCATGTATGACCACAAGTTGCTTATCTTTAGTGTAATGGACATCAATTTCTAACATATCTATTGGTAATTCTAAAGCCGCTTTTAAGCCTATATATGAATTTTCAGGATAACGTTTCGATAAACCACGATGTGCAACGATGCTAAACGTTGAATTAGGTCTTGAAATAGTCATTAAAAGTCCCCTTCCTTGCTTTCTATTTTAAATTATCTAAACTAAAGTTAACATATCAAACATGGAGGTCAAAGTTATATGGTTATGCATGATTTTAAAGTAAAAACACATTGGACAGGAGGACGAGAAAGTATTGGTACCGTAGAAGGCGATATTTTGAATGAACGTATTTCCATTCCCTCATCTCTTGGTGGTAATGGCACCGGGACAAACCCAGATGAAATGTTAGTTTCAGCTGCCTCATCTTGTTATATCATATCACTCGCAGCCGCTTTAGAACGTGCAAGGTTTGATAACATTACTATTAAAAATGAATCTATAGGAACTGCTCAATTTAATCAAGGTAAATTTTCAATGATAAGAATTGTTCATAAACCAACAATATTTATTGATAAATTGCAAAGCAATCGTTTACAACAACGTATTTCAAAGCTAACTCAAATTGCTGATGAACATTGTATGATTTCAAATTCAATCAGAGGAAATATAGAGATTATTATTGAACCAACAATAGCAGAGAATTAACAATGCGTATTATTTTATATCAAGTGACTAAGTACAGCATTCTATGAACAAAAGTCCTGCAATGCGGAGAAAAAAGACACGAAGAAGATTTTTAAGTTGAAATCCTCTTTGTGTCTTTTGGTATTTATGTCTTAACCTGTTTCAGCATTCAAATTGAAATTAGGTACAACTATCTCTATTTTTAAATATATAATATATGAAATTGCCTTTAAAATTTTCAGAATATTTGGTAAAATTGAAAAATCATCATATTGGAGGAAGTTTTATTATGCACTATTACGAAACTTTATTATTAACACCTGGTCCTACCCCAGTACCGAAAGAAATCAATGAAGCCATTCAATTGCCTATGGTAGGTCATCGCTCGGCCGACTTTGAAAACATAGCTAAGACGGCATTTACATCTCTGAAAAAGATTTTTGGCAGTACAAATGATGTTATGGTATTAACTTCAAGTGGAACAAGCGTATTAGAAGCAAGTATGTTAAATATCGTTAATCCAGATGACCATTTTGTCGTTATTGTCTCAGGAGCTTTTGGTAATCGTTTTAAACAAATTGCAGAAACATATTATCAAAATGTACATGTTTTTAATGTAGCATGGGGAGAAGCTGTTAACATTGATGCATTTAAAAATTACTTATCTAATCTAAATGAAACGATTACAGCTGTATTTTGTCAGTATTGTGAGACATCAACTGGTGTCTTGCATCCCGTTGGACAAATAGGATATGCAATTAAATCTTTTGATCCTGACATTTATTTTGTCGTTGATGGTGTCAGTTGCATTGGTGCTGTTGACGCAAATATGGAGCGGGACAATATCGACGTGCTAATATCAGGTAGTCAAAAAGCTATTATGCTGCCACCAGGACTTGCTTTTGTCGCATACAATAATCGAGCACTCGAAAGATTTCAAGAAGTAAAGACGCCCAGATTTTATTTAGATTTAACTAAATATCATTCATCATTAATACAACATAGCACACCTTTCACACCAAATGTAGCACTCTTTAGAGCACTTAACCGCTATAGCGCGTTAATCGAAAATGAAGGATTTGAACATGTTATTAAACGACATAATATCATTAAACAAGCTTTAAGAACAGCACTAAAGGCTTTAGATTTAGACTTATTAGTACAATCACAAGACGCCTCACCTACCGTCACTGCTTTTATACCAAAAGATAGTGCTGAGCTCAAATACATTAAAGATTCATTAAAAGCAAACTATCGTATTACAATTGCTGGTGGCCAAGGCAAACTTAAAGGTCAGATTCTGCGCATTGGTCATATGGGAAAGGTTTCACCATTTGATATTCTTTCTGTTGTTGCAGCGTTAGAAACGATTTTATCTGACTATCGCAAAATGAATTATATTGGTAAAGGCATGAAAGCATATATGGAGGTAATTCATCATGAAGCATAAGATATTAGTAGCAGACCCTATATCTAAAGAAGGTCTTACGGCATTAATAAATAATCCCAACTTTCAATTAGATATTCAAACTAATTTATCAGAAAATGAATTGTGTGAAATGATTGATAGTTATGAAGCTCTAATTGTTCGTAGCCAAACACAAGTCACTGCTAAAGTATTAGAATCTGCCTCACACCTCAAAGTTGTTGCACGTGCTGGAGTTGGCGTTGACAACATTGACATAAATGCTGCTACATTAAACGGTATAATCGTGATTAATGCACCTGATGGAAATACGATTTCAGCAACTGAACATTCAGTTGCTATGCTCTTAGCAATGGCACGCAATATTCCAAATGCACATGCTTCATTACAACAAGGAGCATGGAATCGTAAAGCATTTCGTGGTGTAGAACTTTATCAAAAAACTCTGGGAGTAATTGGCACTGGGAGAATTGGTCTTGGGGTAATTAAACGTTTGCAAAGCTTTGGTATGACTGTTTTAGCATATGATCCATTTTTAACTAAAGAAAAAGCCAAAGAATTAAATATCGTTATAGCCTCACTAGATGAGATAGCTAAAAAAGCAGATTTTTTAACTGTGCATACACCTTTAACTGAGAAGACAAAAGGTATGATTGGAAAGGACTTCTTTAATAAAGCAAAATCAACATTACAAGTGATTAACGTTGCACGTGGTGGCATTATAGATGAAGCAGCTTTATTTGAAGCAATAGATAAAAAACAAATTGCCAAAGCTGCCATCGATGTCTTTGAAGAAGAACCTCCAACTAATTCACCTTTAATTAGTCACGACGATATTATTGTAACGCCTCATTTAGGTGCCTCAACTATTGAAGCCCAAACCAAAGTAGCCATTTCAGTTTCGGAAGAACTTGTAGACTATTTTGAGCAAGGATTAATTAAGCATGCGATTAACGCGCCAACATTAGATTTTTCTAATATTAGCAACACTGCTCGAGAATTCATTAAAGTTAGTGAAATTGCAGCTGAACTTGCTGTGCAATTATTTGATCACGCACCAGAAGACATTAAAATCACAGTAAGCGGAGAAATTGTTGAACCGCACGCAGATTTAATCTTGCGTTCATCCATTACACAGTTACTAAAACCACATTTTGGCCATCGTGCAAATTTAATCAATGCTTTAGTATTATTAAAAGAACAAGAAATTAATTATCAAGTTGAAACAAGAACATCAGCTGGCTCAGCTTTTAAGAATTATGTTGAAATACGTTTGCAACATCAATCATATTCTCTAACTATTGGTGCAACCGTTATTGAAGGGTTTGGTCCAAGAATTATAAGAATTAATGATTTCTCAGTCGATTTTCAGCCTAATGCTTATCAATTAATAACTTATCACAACGATGTGCCTGGAATTGTCGGTCGAACAGGAGCGTTGCTTGGTCGAGAACAAATCAATATTGCAAGTATGTCGTTAGGTAGAAATACTGAAGGCGGACAAGCCATGATGATTATTGCTGTCGATCAACCAATCACAGACAAAGTTATTCAACATCTCAAACAAACCCAGCAATTCACAAAGATTCATGGAACAATTCTATCGATTCCTAACACAGAGTCTAAGGCATAAAGTTTTCTCCAAGAACTTAGAATAATATCATAAACTATATATACAGAATGGACCATCAATCTCAAAATTATGAGGCTGGGACATAAATCTCAGAAAAATAGCAGTCAGATGAATTGAATTCAACTCATCTGACTGCTTCTTTTTTATTGAATACTTCGTATTGTTGGCTCGCTTTCTTAGAGGACAGCTTCAGCCACCCCAACCTACACTACCAATAGAAACTTCAGTTTTAATATCTTCAAATGATATCACCTACCATATTCATGATATTGTGGAAACCAAGCCCTAAGAAAAATTTAGTCATTTTCAATCCATTACATTTATGTCCCAGACTGTTCAAAATAATCCGTAAATAATCTATTATATATAACTTACCAATCTTTATTTATAGTAGAATGCTTCTAATTTCACCAACATGGTTGATAATAAAGTCTGCCCCATGCTGTTCTAATTCAAGACGAGCTGATTTGCCGCTCAATCCAGTTAATGTTCCAATAAACGTTGCTCCAATTTTTTTCGCACACAATAAATCTGCTAGTGAGTCTCCCACAATATAAACATCTGTACCACAAACGATATGATTTTGATTTTTGATATATTCACTGTAATGCTCACGATGATTTCCATTTAATGTTGCTATATAACTAAATGGATTCGGCTTACCTAAAGGTGCAGAAGATGGATATTGTGATTCAGCAGTTAATACCTCTGATGCGGTCACAATATGTGACTGATCAAACCATTGTAATAAACTAAATGATTTAAACGGCACAATTGTTTCTGTTCTAGGTCTGCCTGTTGCAACAGCCAATTGATAGCCTGCTGCATTTAAATCATGTAATAATTGTTGAATTTCCGCTTCAGGCCGTAATAAAATTTCTTGAAAAATAAAGCCTTTTTTAAAGGTGCTTCTTGGTTTTTTCTGTTCAATCTCTTCATATAAGCTTTGTCCTAAATACCATTCTTGATAAACCTCTTGCGTAAAATGCCACAGCGTACTTTTTAAATTAAACATATCATCTTGAACAATCTCTAGCTCCTGTTGTGCATATTGCTTTAATGATTCATATATTTGAGTTTTCCCATGTGTTGTCGTTGATAAAAAATGCTTAACATTTAGTGGTGAAAGGCTCGGTTGTTGATTTAAATGTTGCTTAATAAATGCAATACTGTCTACAGTAAAATGCTGACTTGACAGCACAGCCTCTCTATCTCCTTTAGAAAGCTCCTTCAAAATATGTATAAAATGAATGCTAAAAACAATAAATAACATATCCCAATTCGAATTAAGACCCAGTGATTTAAAATGATTTAAAATCTTATCATTCTGAAATATCTCATTTCTAATTTGTTGAATTTGATCATCTGTTAAATCACTATATTGTTTAATAGGTTGAAGACCTAAATAATTTTCACTATGTAATAATTCATCAACTGTGAGTGCTGAAACATCAAAACAACGTTCTTCACTTAAAAAAACGCCATCAACATCAAATAATATAGATTTCACTCACACCACATCCTCTCTATTACTTTTCTTAATCATACCTAATTGATATGTTTGGTGCAAATGCAAAATGCGGTTAAACAGTACGTCAATGTAGACATTTGCTTAACCGCATTTTAATGCTATTTAAATTCTACAATTGCTTTTCAATTTCATCAGCAACTTGTTGAACATGCGTTCCTACAATTACCTGCGCTGAATGGTTGCCACTCTTAGTAACACCTACTGCCCCAGCATTTTTTATTTTCTGTTCGTCTATCACTACATTATCCTTCAGTTCCATTCTAAGACGTGTCGCACAATTCGTTAATGATACAATATTATACTTACCGCCAAGCCCTTCTAAAATCTGTTTAGCAGTATTGTAATATTTACTTTGACCCTCACCATTATCTGGAACTGCGTGATGATTGTTATCAGTTTCAGTAGGATCAGCAAGCAAATTATCCCCTCTACCAATTGTATTTAAGTTAAAGACCTGTATAACAACTCTAAAAATAACATAATATAATACAAAGAAACACACGCCTTGTACTAATAACATCAACGGATGATTTGCAACAGGATTAATTAATGATAGGGAATAGTCTATCAATCCTGCACTAAATGCAAACCCTGCAGTCCAATGAAACAATGCTGCAATAAATAGTGATAACCCAGTTAATAATGCATGAATAACAAATAAAACGGGTGCTACAAACATGAAAGCAAATTCGATAGGTTCAGTTACACCAACAAAGAATGCACCAATTGAGCTAGCTAAAAACCAAGCATACACTTGCTTTTGCTGTTTGCTTTGAGCCGTATGATAAATCGCTAAAGCAGCAGCTGGCATACCGAACATCATTACTGGGAAGAAACCTGCTTGATAACGTCCTGTAATGCCTTTTACGGCATCTTTACCACTTTGGAATTTACCAATATCATTGATGCCAATAGTATCGAACCAGAATACACTATTTAATGCATGATGTAATCCAGTTGGTATTAATAACCGATTAAAGAATCCATATAAAAATGCGCCAAATGGTCCAAACCCTGTGATTGTTTTTCCAAAAGTAACTATAGCATTATAAACAACTGGCCAAGCTACAAGAAGCACCAACACCAAAAACGTACAGAAAAATGCAGTTAATATCGGCACTAATCTACGTCCACTGAAGAAAGATAGCGCAACTGGTAATTCTGTTTCACTAAATTTATTATATGTATACGCTGCTATTAAACCGATAACAATACCAATAAAAACATTTGAATTATTCATTTGTGAAAAAGCTAAATCTAGACTATTTTCTTTAACATGTAAAACTGGAGCTATCTTGGCTGGTGACAAAACAACAGTTACTAGCAAATAACCCGTCACTGCTGCAAGCGCAACTGCCCCATCATTCTTTTTCGCCATACCAATCGCTACACCAATTGCGAATAAAATACCTAATTGTTCCAGTATGGTTGAACCAACAGTAGTAAAGAACAAAGCAACTTGTGCCCAGATATGCAACGCATTTAATGCATTACCTATTCCAGTAATAATCGCAGCAGCAGGTAATATTGCTACTGGTAACATTAGCGAGCGACCTAAATTTTGAAAAAACTTACCCATATTATCAATCCTTAATACGTATTTATTTTTATTACTTATTTATTATAATTGCCAAACAAATAAATAACCATATGCATTTTGTATTTTTATAGATTTATTTGAAAATGTTAACAAAATATTTAATATTACGAAACTTCTAATACAAAGTATATATTACATAATCTTCATAGCTTGCACGCTTCTATTTTAGTTATGAATTTACCTTTAGCAATATTACATAGCAGTTTAATTAATCATCGTTTCATCTTTAATGTGTAAAAAGTAAAAGAGAACTTCTATTAAACTTTAATAAAAATCCGCTTTATTTCACTATATATTTTATCTTCAAACTTAAATTTGTTGGTAATATAACAATTTAATTATTTTTCATAATATAAGACATTTAACTCTTTCTGTAATTCCCCTGTTCTTTTTTCAATTTCTTTGGTAAGATATTCAATCTTTTCATTACGTTTTAATTCTTTTGGAATATCACTAAGATAAATAGGTTTTCCAAATTTAATTGTGGCACGACCAGTCAACAATCCTAAAATATGCTTTGGTCCAACGTAAGCAGCTGGTAAAATCGGCGACTTACTTAACAAAGCAATTGTAGAGGCACCTCTTTTTAATGGTGCGCCTTCTGTAGATGTTCGATGTCCTGTTGGAAAGATACCTACCGTTTTATTTTGCTTTAATAAATTAATAGGACGTTTTAATGTACTAGGACCTGGATTTTCTCTGTCTACTGGAAATGCGTTTAAAGAAGTTAAAAATTTACCTATCCATTTATTTTTAAATAATTCTTTTTTAGCCATATAATTAATTTCATTTGGCACAAGCGCTAGCGCTAACATAATGACTTCGTTATAGCTTTCATGTGTACATGTCACAATATATTTACTATCCTTCGGTACATTTTCTTTCCCTAATACATATAAAGATTTAGCCCCTTTTACTAACAAGACATTTAATAATTTACTGATGATTTGATACATAATGGCACCTTCTTTGCTTTTATTTCAACAAATTGAATTTTATCATTATATTCTTGCCTTAACAAGCAGCGTCAAAGATACTTCTAAAGTCTGATAGTAATTTACTAGAATTATTGTTGAAAACCATACATAATAATATTATGTATGAAATAGGAGGTAGACAATGTCAATATTCAATCAACATTATAGAAATCCAAAACCTCGTTTTCCTTTGTTTAAAACAATAGTCATTGCTATTGTTGCAGGAATCATAGGTGCATTAATCGTCTTAGGTATTGGAAAAGCGCTAAATCATACCAGCTTGAATCAAAATGGTTCGCAAGTGCAAGAGGCAACAAACTCTAAAGGTGGCAATCGGCTGGATGGTAAAAGTGAAAAATACAATTCTGTCAACCAAATGATTAAAGATGTATCACCTTCAATTGTGGGTGTTATTAATATGCAAAAAGCTTCAAGTATTGATGACTTGCTGCGTGGTAAATCCACAAAATCACAAGAAGCAGGTGTTGGTTCTGGTGTAATATATCAAGTTAATAATGATTCATCTTATATTGTAACGAATAATCATGTTATTGATGGCGCGAATGAAGTTAAGGTACAATTACATAATGGTAAACAAGTTGATGCTAAACTCGTTGGTAAAGACGCGGTTTCAGATATTGCAGTTTTGAAAATCAAACAAACAAATGGAGTTAAAGCCATTAAATTTGCTAATTCTAGCAAAGTGCAGACAGGTGACTCTGTATTTGCAATGGGTAATCCTTTAGGACTTGAATTCGCTAATTCAGTTACTTCAGGTATCATTTCAGCCAACGAACGTACCATCGATGCAAATACATCGTCTGGCGGTACGAAAGTGACTGTCTTACAAACTGATGCTGCGATTAATCCAGGTAATTCTGGAGGTGCACTTGTTGATATAAACGGTAATCTTGTGGGTATAAATTCAATGAAAATTGCCGCTGAACAAGTTGAAGGTATCGGCTTTGCTATTCCTAGTAATGAAGTTAAAGTTACGATTGAACAACTTGTAAAAAACGGCAAAATCGAACGTCCTTCAATTGGTATTGGATTACTAAATTTAAGTGAAATTCCAGACTCGTATCGTGAAGAATTGCATACAAATCGAAAAGAAGGCGTATATGTGGCTAAGGTTGAACATGGAAGTACGATCAAGAAAGGTGATATTATTACAAAGATAGATAATACAACAGTTAAAGAAGATACCGATTTAAGAACGTACTTATATCAACATAAAAAACCTCGTGAAAAGGTAACTTTAACTATTATTAGAGACGGAAATACAAAAGAAATCGACGTAACATTAAAAAGTCAAAAAGCATCTCATACTTCAGAGTCATCAAGAAGTAGCCAATTTGCACAATAACTTCTTAGCATTTGAATTTAATTTATATAAAAAGGGTCTGGGACATACATCTCAGAAA
>NZ_KV830924.1:0-9879 GCF_001836955.1 Staphylococcus sp. HMSC063A07 | reverse complement strand
GGGGCCCCTGTCTTCGACTGGCACTGCTCCTTCAGGAGTCTCGCCATAAATACTACGCATTAACATGTAATTTTACCTTTAAATGCTTTAAAAATAAGGCACTTTCGTATAATTTAATAAATACCACTAAACTAAATTAACGCGCTGTATATTATCTAATGCATAAGAGAAAAGACAATTTCTATCAAATAATTTTAATAGAAATTGTCTTTTTTACATTGTTTAAGAGCTTAATGTCCCAGACCCTTTATTCATATTCTGTTATCGATAATTCACCATAAAGTATTTCTTTTTACCACGTCTAATAATTGTAAAAGCATTTTCTATCTTATCTTCACTTGATAAATTGTAATTAACATCTTGCTGACGCTCACCATTAATATAAATTGCACCATTATTTACATCTTCACGAGCTTGTCGTTTTGATGAAGAAATCCCTGTTTCAACTAGAGCTTCAACAATATTAGTATTGTCTGCAGATAATTCTACTTGAGGAACGTCTTTAAAACCTTCTTTTAGTTCTTTAGCAGATAAAGATTTCAAGTCACCACTAAATAATGCTTGTGAAATACGTATCGCATCATCTAAAGCATCTTGGCCATGAATCAATTTAGTCACATTTTCAGCCAGTGCTTTTTGGGCTTCACGTAAATGAGGTTGTTCATCTCTTGATGCTTCTAAACGTTCTATTTCTTCTTTATTTAAGAAAGTAAAATACTTTAAGAATTTTATAACATCATCGTCAGATTGATTTATCCAGAATTGATAGAATTCATATGGACTGGTTTTATCAGCATCTAACCAAACAGCTCCAGATTCAGATTTACCAAATTTCTTACCATCTGATTTAGTAACTAAAGGAATAGTAAGCCCATACGCTTCAGTTTGACCATACATACGTCGCATTAATTCAATACCACTTGTGATATTGCCCCACTGATCAGAGCCACCTACTTGAATTTTACAATTTAAATTTTGATTTAAATGTCCAAAGTCTATGGCTTGTAATATCGTGTAAGTAAACTCTGTATAAGAAATACCATTTTCTAATCTAGATTGAATTGAATCTTTAGCGAGCATATAATTTACACCTACATGCTTACCATAGTCTCGTAAGAAACTAATCAATGAAATTTGACCTAACCAATCTTTATTATTAACTAAAACGGCGCCTTTTTCAGTTCCAAATTCAAACAATTTATGCATTTGTGCATTGATACCTTGAACATTATCCTCAACTTGTTCTTCAGTTTGTAACACACGCTCTTCAGATTTACCTGATGGATCACCAATCATACCTGTACCGCCGCCAATGAGCACAATTGGTCTATGTCCATGCTGTTGGAAACGTCTCAAAGTTAAAAACGGTAACAAATGTCCAATATGTAAACTATCTGCCGTAGGGTCCGCACCACAATATAAAGATACTTGTTCTTTGTTTAATAACTCCTCAATACCTTCTTCATCAGTTTGTTGATAAATTAACCCTCTCCACTTTAAATCCTCTAATAAAGCATTTGTCATATCTGTATACCTCCTTAAAAAAATAAAAACCCCTACATTATCAAAATGTAAGGGCGCTTTTGCACGTTACCACCATACTTTAGCATCAACATGTGATACCACTCTCTTAATGATACGTTCATTAATTAAACGTTGGATATATTTTAAAAGGTGTATTCACAATTAAAAAGCGTTAGTTCACAGCACCCACTAACTCTCTGAAGACCTTTATAACTGCTACTTGTCCTTACTATCCAATATTTATGGAATTGACATAATTATAAAGAACTCTGTTTTAAAAGTCAACTTAGTAAAATATGATATACTAGACGTACTTTCAGAAAGGACGCATGTGAATGATAAAAAAATTTGTGGCATATATGCAACAGGCTTCATATTTAAAATATGAGACCAAGTATAAATTAATCAAGCATATCTTAATTACGATGTTTGCGCTACTCTGCCTTATTTTATTGATTCTTTTCATTGCAAGTATGTTTTATTTCCATCGCATTACATCACATGCGTCAGCAATGAGTGACAATGAATTAAAGAAGAAAGCCATACACTTTGCAGGAGATGAAGCGATTGATCATAAAAATAATAATATCTTACAAGCATATGATCAGTCCCAAAATACTTTAATTGTTGGACCTAAACGTGTAAATTCAAACGTGATTGCTGCATTGACATCCTCAGAAGATACATTATTCTATCAGCATAATGGTATTTTACCAAAGGCATTAATTCGTGCAATGATTCAAGATGTTTTCAATGTGAAACAATCATCTGGAGGAAGTACAATTACACAGCAACTGATTAAAAACCAAGTATTAAGTAGTGAGAAGACGTACCGTCGTAAAGCAAACGAACTCGTATTGTCACTGCGCTTAGAAAAGATATTAACTAAAGACGAAATTGTATACACATATCTTAACGTAGTTCCTTTTGGACGAGATTATAATGGCTCTAACATCACAGGTATCGCATCTGCATCGTATAGTTTATTTGGTATCCCACCATCTAAACTTAATATTGCAGAATCTGCATACTTAATAGGCTTACTACAAAGTCCATACACTTATACACCATATGATGAAGATGGCTCAATCAAAAATAATAATCAATTTAATATAGGTATACAAAGACAACACTATGTACTAAAGCGTATGCGAGTTGAAAACAAAATATCTGTAAAAGATTACCACAAAGCCTTAAATTTCGATATCAAACATCACCTATTACAACGAGATAAACAAGATGCAAGTTAAATAAAACATTTAAAATTTCCTTTGGCATCATTAAATAAACACCAAATGATATTAAAATTAATTATATATCTGCAGCTAAGCTGTCTACTTTATTTTTATGTATATACGCTTGATTTTATTTAATGGCTCTTAATATAAGAAACATAGCAAAGAAGGCAATTTCTATTGAAACTTAATAGAAATTGCCTTCTTCAACTTGTCAGAAACCTTTAAGTCTTAAACTATTAGCACGTATCACCTAGAATAATCCAACAGCATGGCCGTCATCTGTTACGTCCATATTTAAAGCTGCAGGTTTTTTCGGTAATCCTGGCATTGTCATAATTGCACCAGTTAAAGCAACTATAAATCCAGCTCCCGTTTTAGCTTCTAACTCTCTAATTGTAATATCAAAACCAGTTGGAGCACCTAATGCTGTGGCATCATCACTAAAGGAATATTGTGTTTTTGCCATACAAATTGGATAATTGTCCCAACCATTATTTTTAAAGTCTTTTAATTGTCGTTTAGCCTTTTTACTAAATGTTACTGAAGCACCTCCATAAATATCTTTGACAATTGTTTCAATTTTTTCTTCAAGTGGTTGATTTAAATCATATAAGAATTTAAATTCTTGTGGTTGATCAATGACTTCTAATACTTGATTAGCTAGGTCTACGCCACCTTTTCCACCTTTTTCCCAAACTTCGGTAAGTGCTATTCTCACATTATTTTCTTTTGCCCATTGCTTGACATACTCTGTTTCAGCATCTGTATCATGAATGAAAGCATTTAAAGCAATGACTGGTTCAACTCCAAATTTTCTAATATTATTAACGTGACGTTCTAAGTTAACAATACCAGCTTTAACAGCTTCAACATTTTCTTCTTTCAAATCATCTTTTGCAACGCCACCATGCATTTTTAATGCACGTACAGTTGCAACTAAGACAACAGCTGATGGTTCAAATCCAGCTTCACGTGCTTTAATATCAATGAATTTTTCTGCACCTAAATCAGAACCAAAACCAGCTTCAGTGATTACAATATCAGCTAAGTCTCGAGCTGTTTCAGTAGCTAAAATAGAGTTACAACCATGAGCGATATTAGCAAAAGGTCCACCATGAACAAGTGCTGGTGTTCCTTCGATTGATTGAACTAAGTTTGGCTTAATTGCATCTTTTAAAATCATTGCTAATGCGCCTTCAACTTTTAAATCTGCTACAGTAATTGGTTTACGATCACGTGTATAACCAATTGTAATGCGACTAATTTTTGATTTTAAATCTTTGATATCACGTGCTAAACATAAAATAGCCATAATTTCTGAGGCAACTGTAATGTTAAACCCATCTTCACGTGGTACACCGTTAGTTGGACCACCTAAGCCAACATTGACATGTCGTAATGCTCGATCATTCATATCAAGAACACGCTTCCATTCAATTCTGCGTACATCAATGCCTAATTCATTGCCTTGATGAATATGATTATCAATAAATGCTGATAATGCGTTGTTTGCTGTTGTAATCGCATGGAAGTCACCATTAAAGTGTAAGTTAATATCTTCCATTGGCAGCACTTGTGCATAGCCACCACCTGTTGCACCGCCTTTTATACCAAAAGTTGGTCCAAGTGCAGGTTCACGCAAGGCAACCATTACATTTTTATTTAGCTCATTAAATGCATCAGCTAAACCAACAGTAACTGTTGATTTTCCTTCACCAGCTGGCGTAGGACTCATCGCAGTAACTAATACTACTTTACCTTTTTCGCCTTTAGAATTAACTTTGTTAATATCAATCTTTGCTTTATAATGACCATATTGCTCTAACGCTTCGTCAGGAATCCCTGCTTTCTTAGCAATCTCCCCAATTGGTCTTAATGTTGATTGATTTGCAATTTCTAAATCTGATAAATGTGCCAACTACTTTCAACCCCTTGTTCTAAATAGTATATTGTAAGAGCACCCTGATTGTTTGGGTATCATAATTTCTTACATACTTAATAATAACTAACTCTGCCTATGATGTCGAATTTTTGATAGCGTTTACAATTATTTTAACTAAAAACATATGATTGTAAAATAAATATACGTATATTTTGGCTATTTATTTAGCAAATATCGCATACATATTGAAAACGCAAAATGGTAAAATATATTATCATTTTGCGTTCCAAACTATACATTCAATTGTTGATTATATAAGGAAAAGCATCTTTTATTTTAAAAATAAGTTCCTGCTATTTTTAGTCCTCCATAGTACTTAAATCACCTGCATCTAAATTAAGTTCCCATGCTTTAAGTACACGTCGCATAATTTTACCTGAACGCGTCTTAGGCAATTTATCTCTAAACTCAATTTCTCTAGGAGCAGCATGAGCTGATAGACCTTCTTTTACATATTTTTTAATATCTTCTTTTAAATCATCAGTCGGTTCATATCCTTGGCGTAAAGCAACAAATGCTTTTATAATTTCGCCACGTACTGGATCAGGCTTTCCGATGACACCAGCTTCAGCAACAGCTTCATGCTCAACTAATTTAGATTCGACTTCAAATGGTCCCACACGTTCGCCTGCTGTCATGATGACATCATCTACACGACCTTGAAACCAGAAGTACCCATCTTCATCTTTATATGCTGAATCCCCAGATATATACCAGTCTCCTATAAAATAAGAACGATATTTTTCTGGATTATCCCATATTTCATACATCATAGACGGCCACCCCTTTTTTATTGCTAAATTGCCCATACGATTAGCTGGCAATTCATTTCCCTCATCATCGATAATAGCAGCTTCCACACCAGGAATTGGTTTTCCCATAGAACCCAATTTGACATCCATTGCAGGATAATTAACAATCATATGTCCTCCTGTTTCAGTCATCCACCACGTATCAAGAACACGTTTACCATATGCTGATTTTGCCCATTTGATAACTTCTGGGTTTAATGGTTCTCCTACAGATAGAATAGATCGTAACGTTGACAGATTATATTTTTGAACAATATCATCACCAGCACTCATCAACATGCGTAACGCGGTTGGTGCCGTATACCAAATTGTAACTTTGAATGCTTCAATCATCTTATACCACTGTTCAGGCGTAAAACGTCCACCTGCTATACAATTTGTGACGCCATTTAGCCAAGGTGCAAATATACCGTAAGAAGTTCCAGTAACCCAACCCGGATCAGCTGTACACCAATATACATCGTTTTCTTGTAAATCTAATACATATTTCCCCGTTATATAATGAAGTAGCATTGCTTGTTGTACATGAAGTACGCCCTTAGGCTGTCCTGTTGAACCTGAAGTATAATGTAATATTAAACCATCGTCGCGTTGTAACCATGTGATATTAAATGATGTGCTAGCTGATTGCATTAACTTATTAAAATCTATATAGTCATCAGACACATCATCATCCACGATAATGATTTTTTTGAGATGTGGTAATTTTTCTTGTGGTATACGATGAAGTAATTTATTTGTTGTTATAACAACTTTGGCTTCACTATTCGCTAAACGATCTGTTACTGCCTTTTCCATAAAAGCCTCAAATAATGGACCAACAATTGCACCTACTTTTAATATACCTAAAAAGGCAAAATACAATTCAGGTGTTCTCGGCATAAAGATAAAAACGCGATCCCCTTTTTGCACATTTGCATGCTCTACTAATACATTCGCCGCTTGATTGGATAAGTGCTGTATATCTGAAAATGTATATTGTTCCTGACGCTCATTATCTTTATAGTTTAAAGCGATTTTGTCTCCTTTACCATCGTCTACGTGACGATCTATACATTCATATGCCATATTGATTTTCCCTGTTTTATACCATGAAAAAGCTTTTTCTACTTCATTCCAATCAAAGTTTTGATATACATCCTCATAATTGCTTAAATTATATTCTCCCGGTTCACTCTTATATACTTCTACCTTCATTTGAAATCCCCCTTATATGAAATCGCTTTCTTAGCATGTATTATACATAAATTTTTGTGTTATTCAAAATTTTTAGAGAATTTTTACATTTATATTTTTAATTTACGTCCATAGCCTTTATACTAATTATAATAAGATGTCGGAGGCGGAAATCAATGAAGCATGTCAAAACTTATGTCTTAAAAAATATCAACATACAAGATATTCATTTTGTTATTGAAGGACCTGTATCTTGCAGTTTTTTGAAAACGCTTACTTTCGATGATCAACTTGATGCTTTTCGACCTCCAAAGGAACAATTTAATGCTTTATTAGAAATTTCACGCCTGATGGAAGGTCGAGTATATATCATTAGAGAACGCACACATATCATTGGCTATGTAACCTATCACTATCCGGATGAGTTTGAGCGTTGGTCTCAAGGTCATTTACCTTATCTTATTGAATTGGGTGCCATTGAATTATGTCCAAAATATCGTCATTTACATTTGGGTGGTCTACTCATCGCAACTAGTCTTTCTAGTAATGAGTTTGAAGATTATATTGTTTTAACGACAGAATATTATTGGCATTGGGATTTAAAACAAGCAAAGTTAGATGTTTTTGAATATAAAAAAGTGATGCAAAAAATGATGGCCAAAGGTGGATTAGAAGTTTTTGCTACAGACGAACCTGAAATCACAAGTCACCCTGCCAATTGCTTGATGGCTCGCATTGGCAATCGTATCACACTCGATCAACAACAAGCATTTGATGATTTACGCTTTCAAAATCGCTTTTTCTTTTAAATTCTAATTACTAAAGGAAGTTTGATATGATGCATGATAAAAGAAAAACTGGATATGTCTATTCAGATAAATTATTAAAATATCGTTTTGATAATCATCATCCTTTTAATCAAATGAGACTTAAACTAACGACAGAATTGTTGCAGACGGCTGGCTATTTAAACAATAGTAATATTGTGGAACCACCTATTGCAACAACGAATGAACTAACCCTCGTGCATCAATACGATTACGTACAAGCAATTAAACATGCATCACATGGTATTTTAAGTAATCAAGAAGCTGATAAATATGGATTAAGTGGCGAAGATACGAATCAGTTTAATAATATGCATAGCCATAGTGCTCGAATTGTTGGCGGCGCATTAACATTAGCAGATTTGATTATGAAAGGCATTTATCATAATGGTTGTCATCTTGGTGGTGGTTTGCATCACGCTCTAGAAGGACGTGCCAATGGATTTTGTGTTTATAATGATGTCGCAATTACGGCTAAATATTTAAATCAAAAATACGGCCAGCGGGTATTAATTGTGGATACTGATGCACATCACGGAGATGGTACACAATGGCGATTTTATACTGATGAAGAAATAATGTGTTATTCCATTCATGAAACGGGAAAATTTCTATTTCCTGGCTCAGGACATTATACTGAACGTGGAGAGGATCAAGGATATGGTTACACAGTCAATCTACCTTTAGAGCCTTATACAGAAGATGCCTCATATCTTGAATGCTTGGAGCTATCACTTAATGCTATAATTGAAGCATTTAAACCAGATATAATATTGAGTGTGCATGGGGTAGATATTCATTTTCAAGATCCATTAACTCATATGAATTGTACGCTTGATGCATTGTATCAAATTCCCTATCTAATAAATGCACTTGCAGAAACATATACCGATGGCAAAATTATTATGTTTGGTGGTGGAGGTTATAATATTTGGACTGTAGTTCCAAGAGCATGGAGTCATGTTTACTTAGCATTAACAAGACAAACTAAACCTCATGGTGCTTTACCACAAACTTGGATTAATAAATGGACAAGTTATGCTCCAAAACCGTTACCACAAACTTGGAATGAAAGTCTCGAACACTATATTAATATTCCACGAAGAGAAGAAATAAGTAAGCATAATTTAGAACGTGCTTTACGTATTAAATCATGGTATCAATAGTATTTAAACAAAGAGAAACACTTTCGCATAAATACTCGTAGTTGCATTTAACGAAAGTGTTTGAAGTCTTTGTCACAGTAGAGCTGTTCATGTCGAATAAAACAATATGATTAATGGAAGCGCATACCACCATCAACTATAATTGTTTGACCAGTGATATAATCAGAATCACTGCTAGCTAAAAAGCCAACAACATTAGCTACATCTTCTGGTTTTGAAAGTCGTTTTAAAGTAATTTGATCTGAGAATTGTTTCCAACCCCACTCTTCTGGTTGATTATTTTCTTTAGCTAATTTAACAGCAATACCTTTCATCATTGGTGTTTCAACAATACCTGGAGCAAAAGCATTAACTGTAATGCCTTTTTCAGCTAAATCACGTGCTGCTACTTGTGTAAGACCACGAACTGCGAATTTCGTACTACTGTATAAAGACAAACCTGCGTTACCTTCAACACCAGCTTGTGAAGTAGCATTAATAATTTTACCGCCGTGTCCTAATTTTTCAAATTGTTCTAGTGCTGCTTGAATGCCCCAGAATACACCACCGACATTAACACCAACGACTTGATTAAATTGTTCTGGTGTAACTGTTTCGATTGGCGTCATTGGTCCTAATCCAGCATTATTAACAAGTACATTTAAATCTCCAAAATGATTTACAACCTCACCCAATACTTTAAATACTTCATCACGATTGGATACGTCAGCTTTGTATGCTGCTGCTTCTTGACCTTCTTTATTCAATTTAGCTGCTGCTTCTTGAGCGCCTTCATAATTATAGTCAACGACAGCTACGTTAAATCCATCATTAAATAAACGTTGTGCAATGGAAAAACCAATACCTTGTGCTGCGCCAGTTACGACTGCTACTTTTTTAGTATTACTCATTATCAATCACCTCATAATAATTCTTTTCAATTTTATATTAGCACTTTGTAAAATTTATAGGGTGTCTTTTTTGTGAATTTTTCGATAATTCTAATAATATTACAATTATAGCTATATAAAATACAAAAAAACGGGTCTGGGATATTAAGTTCTTAAACAATGTAGAAAAGACAATTTCTATTAAAATTATTTGATAGAAATTGTCTTTTCTCTTATGTATTAGATAATATACAGCTTGTTATTATTTTAGGATAATAAGATGTAGCCCCACGAGGGTGTTTGAATTCATCGAATTCATTATCTG
>NZ_KV830923.1:887-1205 GCF_001836955.1 Staphylococcus sp. HMSC063A07 | reverse complement strand
AACAACAGCGGATGACGTAACAAAAGCAGTAACCGTGCCAGATTATCCAAGTTCAAAAGGAACGCCAATAGTAACAGTAGATAATCCAAGTACATTACCGAACGGTAAAACACCAGGAGAATACACAGTACCAGTAACAGTGACATATCCAGATGGTACAAAAGATCATGTAAATGTACCAGTTAAAGTTGGTGATCCAGATAGCGGAAAATATGAACCGAAAGTAACACCAATCACAAAAGACTTTGGTACACCAACAACAACTGATGACGTAACCAAAGCGGTAACCGTGCCAGATTATCCAAGCTCAAAAGGCAC
>NZ_KV830923.1:0-787 GCF_001836955.1 Staphylococcus sp. HMSC063A07 | reverse complement strand
ACCGGTAACAGTGAAAGAACAACCAGACAAGGATAAATACGAACCAAAAGTAACACCGGTCACAAAAGACTTTGGCACACCAACAACAGCAGATGATGTAACCAAAGCAGTGACTGTTCCGGATTATCCAAGCTCAAAAGGCACACCAAAAGTAAGTGTAGATAATCCAAGTACATTACCGAATGGTCAAACACCGGGCACATACACAGTACCAGTAACAGTGACATACCCAGATGGTACAAAAGACCATGTGGATGTACCAGTAACAGTAAAAGAACAACCAGACAAAGATAAATATGAACCATCTACTAAGGCAATTACTAAACCATTTGGTACGTCAACGACAGCAGACGAAGTTAAAAAAGCAGTGACAGTACCAAACTATCCAAGCAATAAACCAACACCAGAAGTAAGTGTAGATGATTCAAGTAAAATACCAGATGGAAATACTACAGGTACATTTACCGTGCCAGTAACAGTGACATATCCAGACGGTACTAAGGACCACACTAATGTAACTGTAAATGTTGGAAACCCAGATAGTGGTAATTATCCGCCAAAAGTGACACCAATCACAAAAGATTTTGGTACACCAACAACAGCAGATGACGTAACCAAAGCAGTGACTGTTCCGGATTATCCAAGTTCAAAAGGTACACCAACAGTAACAGTAGATAATCCAAGTACATTACCAGATGGCCATACACCAGGTGCACACAGCGTACCAGTGACAGTGACATATCCAGATGGTTCTAAGACCCATGTGGATGTGCCAGTAACAGTGAAA
>NZ_KV830922.1:0-221 GCF_001836955.1 Staphylococcus sp. HMSC063A07 | reverse complement strand
TTATTTGTCACTGCTTGGCCACTATTATCTGTGGCATCTATCACAATTTCGTCTATAGCGGTATTCACCTCTTTGGTTTGGTCACTTATCTCTTTTACCGTCGGTGCCGTTGTATCTACAATTTTAATTGTGAATGTCGTATCTACTTTATTTCCTTGGTTATCCGTGCTTGTTACCACGATTGGATAGATGCCGACCTTCGTCGCTACACCACTTATTGT
>NZ_KV830921.1:0-352 GCF_001836955.1 Staphylococcus sp. HMSC063A07 | reverse complement strand
AGGCGGTTGATGTTTACCTTCTGTTGTTTCTTGTACTTCGTTTCCTTCTGGGTCCACATAGCGTGTTACTTCTAATTGTACTGGCGTTTCTTGTGGTGCGTCATTTGGAACTTTTGATTGAATGCGTTCATAGACATGTTTAGTAATACCATTTTCTGTCACTGTTACTCCAGAATAACGCCATTTATCTCCAATGATATAACGCGGTTGATGCGTACCTTCTTCTGTCTCTTGAACTTCATTTCCGGTAATATCCACATAACGCGTTACTTCTAATTGTACCGGTGTCTCTTGCGGCGCTTCATTCGGGATTTCTGACTGGATACGTTCATACACATATGTTGTGATGCCA
>NZ_KV830920.1:40681-41469 GCF_001836955.1 Staphylococcus sp. HMSC063A07 | reverse complement strand
TTCATACAATCCAAATGTGCCAAGTTATTCCGCAAAATATCAATTGAATAATGATGACTATAACGTTAAACAATTAAGAAAGAGATATAATATCCCAACGAAACAAGCACCTGAATTAAAATTGCAAGGTGATGGCGATTTAAAAGGCTCATCTATAGGATCTAAAGATTTAGAATTTACCTTTGTCGAAAATCAAGAAGAAAATATCTTTTTTACGGATAGTATTGATTTTACTCCGACTGAGCATAGTTAATTATGAGCAAAACTGATAATAAATTACGATGAACGCAGTTAAAACAGATAAATATAAGGGTGTGAAGAAATGCGACAGTCAAGGCAGTTAAAACTCGGTATATGTTTGATTCTACTTATTATATTGATTGGAGGTTGTGTCATATTGACAAAAATAAATAATCGAAATGCTCAAATTAAGGAAAGTTTTAATAAAACATTAAGCTTGTATCCAACCAAGAATCTCGAGGATTTCTACGATAAAGAAGGCTTTCGAGATCAAGAATTTGAAAAAGGCGATAAAGGCACTTGGATCGTTAATTCTGAAATGGTTATTGGACCCAAAGGTAAGAATATGGAATCTAGAGGAATGGTGCTCTATATAAATCGTAATACTAGAACAACAAAAGGGTATTATTTTATAAGTGAAACAACATATGATAATAACGGTAGACCAAAGGATGATGAAAAGAGATATCCAGTGAAAATGGCGCATAATAAAATTATTCCAACAAAGCGAATCCCAGATGATAAGTTAAAAAAAGAAATAGAAAACT
>NZ_KV830920.1:39725-40581 GCF_001836955.1 Staphylococcus sp. HMSC063A07 | reverse complement strand
CAAATGTGCCAAGTTATTCCGCAAAATATCTGTTGAGTAATGATGATTATAATGTACAACAATTAAGAAAACGATATAATATCCCAACCAAACAAGCTCCTGAATTAAAGTTGAAAGGTGATGGCGATTTAAAAGGCTCATCCATAGGATCTAAAGATTTAGAATTTACCTTTGTAGAAAATAAAAAAGAAAATATCTTTTTTACAGATTCTGTACAATTTACTCCAAGTAAGGATAATAAATCATGAATCAAACGGAATATCAAATAAAGTCTGACAATATAACGAGTATCTCTGAAGAAACAAACAGTGTATTAAAGATGAGCTGAGATTAGAAGCGTGTCATAAATGATGCGCTTTTTTGTGTAATATAATTATAAATAAATCATACAAAAATAAATTAAATTGATTGCTTATGCATTGTTTGCTAATATGAAAGTGAAATTGGTATCATTAAAAAATTTGTATGAATATATCATTTATATATAGAAAATATAAGGATGTGAAGGGATGCGACAGTCAAGGAAGTTAAAGCTCGGTATATGTTTGATCCTACTTATTATATTGATTGGAGGTTGTATCATCTTGACAAAAACAAATAGTCGAAATGCTCAAATTAAGAAAACATTTAATCAAACATTAAGATTGTATCCAACTAAGAATCTTGAAGATTTCTACGATAAAGAAGGCTTTCGAGATCAAGAATTTGAAAAAGGCGATAAAGGCACTTGGATCATTTATTCTAAAATGATTATCGAGCCAAAAGGTAGGAATATGGAATCTAGAGGAATGGTGCTCCATATAAATCGCAATACTAGAACAACAAGAGGTAATTTTATTGTCAATGAAATAACAGA
>NZ_KV830920.1:0-39625 GCF_001836955.1 Staphylococcus sp. HMSC063A07 | reverse complement strand
ATAATCGAATTATCCCAACGAAGCCAATACATGACGACAAATTAAAAAAAGAGATCGAAAACTTTAAGTTTTTTGTACAATATGGTAGCTTTAAAGATTTTAAAGATTATAAAAATGGAGATATTTCATACAATCCAAATGTGCCAAGTTATTCTGCTAAATATCAGTTAAGTAATGATGATTATAATGTACAACAGTTAAGAAAACGATATAATATCCCAACGAAACAAGCACCTGAATTAAAATTGAAAGGCGATGGCGATTTAAAAGGATCATCCATAGGATCTAAAGATCTAGAATTTACCTTTGTCGAAAATCAAGAAGAAAATATCTATTTTACAGATACAGTACAATTTACTCCTAGCGAGGTTGATAAAACATGAATCAAACTGAATATAAAATAAAACCTGGTAATATAAAAGGTAACTCTGAGGAAACAAGTACTGTATCCAAAATTAGTTATGAAATAGAAAACGCAAATAACAGTGGTTTAAAAAGAGACAAAATCAATGAACAAATAGAAGGTCTTAAAGAATACGATAAGTTTCCTGGGAACTTAGAATACGTTGATAGTTATACCGACCCAAAAACAGGTACGACCACAAGTGCTTTTTTAAATAAAGAGACAGGAAAAGTTACTTTAGGTATGACAGGCACCAATTTACACAAAGGTGCAATGTTAAAACAAGCGTTTGGCGTTGCTTCTCCTCAAGACTATAGAGATGTGTATGAAACGCTAAATGATATTCGGGCAGATATCAATATTGGACTCCATTCCGTCACGGATAAAGATCCACATTATAAAAATACCCAAGACTTTATTAAAGGAATCAAAAAAGACTATGATATTGATACAATTACAGGACATTCTTTAGGTGGTAGAGATGCGATAATTTTAGGTACGAGTAATGACATTAAACATATCGTTGTGTATAATCCAGCACCATTGGCGGTCAAAGATGTGAGTATACTTTATGACGATGGGGAAGAACTTAAAAAAATGATTGAAAAGTATGATGGTCATATTGTGAGATTCGTGTCTAATCAAGATATATTAGATGCAGGTGTTCGCGATCTTATGTATGAAACTGCCGGAGAAAAAATAGTGATAAAAAATGGAGAAGGCCATTCAATGGATGGTTTTTTAATCAAAGGGACACAAGCTAAAATATTAGCCGAATTAAAAAGAGTCAAAGGATACCAAGACGCAAATAATAAATCATTTAAATCAGTTCGTAAGCAAACGAGACGTAGACTAGATAAAGTAGAGACGCTGAGAGCGAATTGGATTCAAACGAATGGTGGGGCGCTGTCTTCATCTCAACAACAATTATTAGAATCTTTAACGGCATTAACTATCGCCCAAGGATTAAGCCAATTGGTTGATGAAGAAAGTCAACATTTGAAAAAAATGTATCAATCGATGGCACATAAGTTTGGAGAAAATTGGAAAAAAGCTCAAGAAGCTGGGAATGAAATTGCTGAAAAACTAACCTTTGCAGAGGTCATAGATGAATTACGGGCAGGTGGCGCGTATGAAAGTAAACTTGAAACGGATCCCCAAAGAAAAATAGATAATAAGTTAAAAAAATTAAATGATGTTTCTAAAAATTGTGATGATTATATAGCTAAAATTAAACAGAGCATTCATGCAATTGTTGAAAAGGATAAAGCGTTAGCAAGTCAAATAGGTGGTATTATGTGATGTTTACAGAATATAAAAAATTAAGTGATCTTGAAAATGCCTTTGATGTAGAAAGAAAAAAATTAAATGATGAATTAAATCAACTTTATGAACTAAAACATCAAACGCGCCGAAAATGTGAACAAATGTATGATCACTTCTTATATCTCAAACATAAACTGAATTATAGTGAAGCAGCTACTATCAAGATGACGCGTATTATAGAAGCATTTGATGGAGAAATGAATCAGCGTATCAGACATCAAGAAATGAAATTAGAAGATGATAAAGATACATTAAGAAGAGACTACTTAAAACAATCTGCCAGAATTGAAGGAGATGAATAAGCATGATACGAGGTTCGAATGCCATACCAGATTTAGCAGTAATGGGAGGAATGATGGAAAAAGAACAAATTAGAACGGTTATTGCACCAGAACATGATCGAATGCATCATGACCATCAGAATAAGCTAAAAAGTGATGAAAAAATATTACTTGACCAAATGGTGAGTCATTTTAAAAAATTTGAAGGTGAATTTAAAAATGCGGCTCAAGGAGATTGGGTGAAAAGTGCAATGTCTGAATTAAATGATATAAGCGATGATTTAAAGCATATTCAGGATATCGAAGTATGATGATGTTGTCTAATAAGGATGTAGTTAGGATATATGTTAGTTATCAACTGTAGGGAAATAACAAATGAACATGTTGTTTTTCTGCAGTTTTGCTTTATCCAATGATATCATTATGTTTCAACTTGATATTCGTGTAAACGTGCTATGAATTTAAAAATGAAGGCTATAAAACGCTATATATGAAAAAGTGCAATCATATTTTTAACTTCAAAGTATGGCCAAACGGTAATCACTGATAACAATTTAGATTATTTTCAGACAATCAGTTTAAGGGTAAAAAAGACAATGATGCAAGCTGGAATGTACTTGAAATAGCTGTATATATGAAATATAAAGTATTATAAATAAGCCCAACATTATCGATCATCGACAGTGTTGGGCTCAAATCATTGATTATGTGGATTGTTTTCAGTAGTGTTATTTATCTTCTAATAGATATTTAATTGAGTTATATATATCTTCTAATGTTTTGACAGATTGATCAAATAGCGCTTTTTCTTTTTCATCTAATGGCAGTTCATATATTTTAACTGCTCCATCTTGATTGACCAATGTTGGCACACCTACATACACGTCACGATATCCACCGTATTGGCCTGTAAGTTGTGTTGATACATTTAATACGTTATTTTCGTTGTTTAAAATTGCTTTTGAAATACGCATTAATGCTAAAGCAATACCATAATATGTTGAACCTTTCGCTTGTATAATTTCATAGGCAGCATCACGAGTATTGACATAAATTTCTTCAGCTTTGGCTTCACTACCGGTTTTTTCTTTTAGTGCTTCGAATACTGGCATACCAGCGATGTTAGCTTGTGACCATACGGCTAATTCAGAATCACCATGTTCACCGATAATACTAGCATTTACACTTGCAGGTGCCACGTCGAATTCTCGACTGATTAAATATTGTAAACGTGCACTATCTAGTACAGTGCCTGAACCAATAACGCGTTCTGCTGGTAGGCCTGTATATTCTTTAATGAAGCGTGTTAGGATATCAACTGGATTTGCTGCAATTAAGAAGTAGCCGTCAAAGCCACTATCCATCACGCTTTTCACAATATCTTTCATGATTTTAGCGTTTTTCTCTACTAATTGTAAACGTGTTTCACCAGGTTTTTGCGGTGCGCCAGCTGTAATGACCACTAAATCAGCATCTTTACAGTCTGAATATGTACCCGCACTTATGTTAACTGGAGAAGGACAATGGGCTGTCCCATGGTTTAAATCTTGAACATCAGCATTGACTTTATCCGTTGCAATATCAATAATCACAAATTCATCAGCTACACTTTGCGTTACCATTGCAAATGCGTAGCTTGAACCTACTGATCCATCCCCGATTAATACAACTTTTTTACCAAATGCTTTCATAACTAATTCTCCTAACTATTTGATTTAATTTGAATGTACAATATTAAAAATATCTATTCAAAATAAATAATAATAATTTTATTTCAGTATAATGTTTTGCTAAAAATTTACAAGTGATAGCATTGCTAGAAAGTAGCGTTAAATTACACTTGACCCTTTCAAAATACTGCAACAAGGGGTTATATCTATACCTCTAAAAATTTGTGACAATTTTTAGTATAGCACTTCAGAACATACTTATGATATTTATAGAGCGCGGTTCAGAACTACGGCAAGGCTGACTATCAATATTAGTTCATAGCCTAAAATATAATGATGTCTCAAACACTTTTAACTATGATCTAAAAAAAGTATTGTATGTTCCTAATTGCAATTTTGAGTAAAGCGTATCAATTATAAATTTACATAAAATGGCCATAGTAAGTAAAAAAAAGAACAATGCATTTCAAGGATAACATTTGTGCTGAAGCATCAAAAGTTATTCGTTACTGGACATTTAAAAAGTGGTTATATCCAGATAAATCGATATGTAAAAAAATTTAAGTATAACTGAATATTGGTAATTCCGTTTAAAATAATATGAATACTATTATATTAAGTGTGAATTTAACTGCTATAGAATTAAAATAATATCAATTTATATGAAAACCTTTACAAATTTTTAAGCAAAGGTTATAATTCAAGTGGTTATAACCAGTAGGAGGAATAAAATTGAAGAAAGCGAACACGCCGTTATATTTTCAAATTTATGAAACACTTCATAAAGGTATAAAGTCCGGACTTTATCAGGAGGGAGATAAACTTCCTTCCGAGCGCAAACTTTGTGAAGAATATAACGTTAGTCGTATTACCGTCAGAGAGGCTTTAGACCGATTAGAGAAAGATCATCTAATTAAAAGAGAACACGGTAAAGGCTCATTTGTACTTGGAAGTCAATATACACAATTATTAAACAAATTGTATAGCTTTAAGGATGAAATAGAAAAGAACGGTGATGATGCCAGTACGAAAATGTTAAACATTGAACTTAAAGTATCTACACCCTTTTTACAAGAAAAAATGAACCTTGAACCATATCAATATGTATATGAATTAACAAGGTTACGATTGTCTAATGGCAAACCTTTAATCTATGAGGTGAGTTACTTACCATTAAGATTTTGTGAGGGGTTGGAGCGGTTTGATTTCAACAATGTATCATTATATGAGACTTTGAATCAACATTATAACATTCAAATTACCAACGCTTACGAAAATCTAGTTGCAAGTAAGTTGAATAAAAAATATGCAGCTTTGTTAAACGGAGAAGTAGATGATAGTTGTATGTATATTGAGCGCTTTAGTTACTACGGAGATGTGCTCATAGAGTATACCCAAAGTATCGCAAGTGGTCATAAGTATAAATATAAGGTAAAACTGATGTGATTTTGTTTAGATACGGGAGGTTTTCATAGTGTTAAATGAAACATATACTTATCAAGAGATTAAACAGCAGCCTGATATGTGGCGCCGCACAGCTGATATTGTGGCGCAAAAACAGGATGCCTTTGAAACGTTCATGCATCACATGATAAGCAACAATAAGGATAAAAAGTTGAAAGTGATATTTACTGGTGCAGGTTCTAGTGCCTATGTTGGAGATATAGCTAGAATGGCATGTGCCACAGAAAAATTCACTCAATTTGACTTTGAATCAGTACCTACTACGCATTTTGTCACGAGTCCAGAAGTATACATAGATGATGCAACAGCGTATTTAATTGTATCATTTGCACGCTCTGGCAATAGTCCGGAAACAAAAGCGACGGTAGAAATTGCAAATCAACTTACAGATAATGCATATCATTTATTCATTACCAACAACAAAGATGGCTTTTTAGGTACTGTAGAAGAAAGTGAACGTATTTTCAAAATTGTTTTACCAGACGAAACGAATGATCAATCTTTAGCAATGACATCCAGTTTTTCTTCTATGTTATTTGCAATTTACATTCTATTCGGTGGTAAATACAATGCTTCATTTTTTGATAAAGCTAAAGAAAATTTTGAATGGATCGAAGCACAGGTTGATCAAGTGAGTATGCTTGATTTTTCTAAGGTCTTTTACGTTGGAACAGGTCTTATTGGTGAATTGACAAAAGAAATAAGTCTCAAAATGAATGAGTTAACGGCAGGACGTGTTGAAATTGCACGAGAAACAACGCTAGGCTTTCGACATGGTCCTAAAGCAGGGCTAAGCGATAATGCCATCTTTATTATGCTTCGTAGTAATCAACCATATAAACGTCAGTATGAACAGGATATTATTGCAGAAGTCAATCAAGTTAAAGGGAAATATCATATTCTGACACTAGAAAGTCAATTAACAGATGAAACCCATGCGATAACGTTGCCGAATTCAACGGAACTTACAGATTTAGAATTGGCCTTAGAATATTTGATGTTTGGTCAATTACTTGCTGCTAAAAAATCAGTTGCTTTTGGTCTGAACCCTGACAATCCAAGCCCTGATGGTTTTATTAATCGCGTGGTTAAAGGTGTCACAATTTATCCAGTTCAAGCATCTCATTAACGTCGAAATTTGACGTGTATTCAAGGGGACTATGTGTTGCACAAAGTTCAATAAATGAGCGAATCGCAATCTAACAGCTTAGTAAGAGAGGCAATGTAGCTACATCCAAAGTATATAAAAATAAAACGTGTCATTTTTTGAAAGCGCTTTAACTAAGGCGAGATTATCAAGGGTTTTGAAATTATTATGTGTGCAGATTTAAAGCAACGATTGATGCAAAAAATTAAAACACACGACAAAAAGATGCAGCTTTTAATGATATTTAAATAGTTGACGGTGGGATTGAAATATCAATTTAACGCGTTGTAGTTAAATGAATACGTTATCTATGACACATATATCATGCATCGTGAAACCAAAGATTACATTTAAGAGTATTTAGACTGCGGGAGGTCTAATTTCTTATACATACCTACCTACACAATATATTGGTATGAAACAAGTGAAATCATAGTAACTCTAAAAAATAAGGAGGGCGTATAGATGATTGTAAAAAATTTAAGTCGACTCGTAGATAAGAACGGCATATATTCGGCAGTGGCTGTCGATCAACGCGGTGCCTTGAAAAAATTATTAGGTAAGCAAGGTACAGCGCAAAACTTAGCATCCTTTAAAAAATTAGTTGCAGAAGTACTGACTCCAGAGAGTTCCAGCTTTTTAGTAGATCCTGAGTTTGGCTTGGAAGCAGCAAAAGCCAATGTAGCAGGTTTGATTTTAGCTTATGAACAAACCGGATACATTAAAGATCAACCAGGTCGTTTGCCTCGACTGATTGAGGGTCAAAGTGTGAAACGTCTAGTTGAAGCGGGTGCAGATGCAATTAAATTCTTGCTTTACTACGACGTTGATGAACCAGATGAAATTAATCAAAAAAAGCAAGCAGTGATTGAGCGTGTAGGGGCAGAATGCAAAGCTGAGCATGTGCCATTTTTATTAGAAATCTTGACTTATGATGATCAGATTGGTGATGAAAAAGGTGACGCTTTCGCGTTAGTCAAACCGCATAAAGTCAATAGTGCAATGAAGTTATTTAGCGAAGCACGATTTGGCGTTGATACTTTAAAAGTTGAGTTGCCGGTAAATATGAACTTTGTTCAAGGCTATGGTCATGAAGGATGCATGACTCAACAAGAAGCAGCAGAAGCCTTTAAAGCACAAGCGAATTCAACGCATATACCCTATATTTACTTGAGTGCCGGTATGGATTCGCAATTATTTAATAAATCATTACAATTTGCCGCAGAAAATGGTTCAACATTTAATGGTGTTTTATGTGGTCGTGCGACGTGGCAAGGTGCGACAGAAGTGCTTGCTAAAGATGGAGAAGCAGCAGCACGTGAATGGCTTCAGACAGAAGGAATTAAAAATCTTAAGGCATTGAATCAGGTTAATCAACAAACAGCAACACCGATTTAACACAATGTATTAAGAAATCATATACCAAGCTTTTAGCCGATACCAAGCCATCGTTTGACCTAGTAATACACACGAATCTAAAAAAACGACATACATGATATTCGTTATGCACTTACTGAACAATCGTTGTTTTGGTTATTAAAAAAATGCTGTGAAAGTAATATTAAAATGTTTTTAATTAAGAAAGGAGATATGTGAAATGGCAATCATTGCTAACAGAATTGATGGCAGACTTATTCATGGACAGGTTGCAAATTTATGGGCAACAAAATTAAACGTTGGACGCTTTATGATTATTGATGACGAAATAGCACAAAGTGATATTGATAAACAAGCATTAAAGCTTGCAACGCCAGCTGGTATTAAACTAAGTGTACTACCTATTGAAAAGGCTGCAACAAATATAAAAAATGGTAAATACGATTCTCAACGCGTCATGATTATTGCGAAACGTCCGGATCGTTTTGTTGAACTAGTGAATCAAGGCGTACAAATTGATAATTTAAACGTTGGAAATATGTCACAAACAAATGAAACACGTTCAATTACTAATTCAATTAATGTGATGGATGAAGACGTCGAAAACTTTGAAAAACTACAATCAGCAGGCGTTACAATCACTTCTCAAATGGTTCCAAATGATAAAGCTGTAGACTTCATGTCATTAATTAAAGCATAAATGAAGGAAGGTGTTTGTTTTGGAAATTATGTGGTGGCAAATTTTACTACTAACATTGTATGCAGGCTATCAAATTTTAGACGATTTACAATTTAATATTTTTGGTCATCCCGTATTTGCTGGTATTGTCTCTGGATTGATTATGGGAGATATTAAGACGGGCTTAATTATCGGTGGTGGTATGCAATTAACAGTTCTTGGTGTAGGTACATTTGGTGGGGCCTCTCGTATTGATGCCAATTCAGGTACTGTTTTGGCGGTAGCTTATTCGGTAGCTTTAGGAATGAACCCACAACAAGCATTAGCGACATTGGCTGTGCCAGTAGCAAGTCTAATGATTCAAACAGATGTTTTGGCAAGATTTACGAATACATTCTTTGCACATCGTATCGATGCTAAAATTGAGCAAATGGACTATAAAGGTATTCAAAGAAACTACTTATATGGTGCAATTCCATGGGCATTGTCTCGAGCGATTCCAGTATTTTTAGGATTGTTTTTTGGCGGTGGTGTGGTAAAAAACATTGTCAATTACTTGAATGGTGACCTAAAGTGGTTAGGTGATGGTTTAACAGTTGCGGGGGCAGTCTTACCTGCAGTTGGTTTTGCAATTTTATTGCGCTATTTACCTTTGAAAAAACACTATCCGTATTTCATCCTAGGTTTTATTATTACAGCGCTTATGGTTACAGTGTTTGATGGTTTATCAGGTATAGGAACTTCTGTTGCGCATTTAGACGACAAGTTTACAATGTCATTCTCATCTTTACCAATGCTTGCCATTGCAGCCATTGGCTTTGCGCTTGCCAGCTTAGAGTACAAACGAACATCTACGCTAACAGCTATGTCGTCAGCATCAGGAAAACAAGATTTGAATCATGCTGATGATGAAGGAGAGATTGATGATGACGAACTTTAACCATAAAAAACAGGATACTTCAAAAACTCATGTACATAAGGATGCAAAGCCATTAACAGGCAAGTCGCCTGAAACGCCTTATAAACTAACAAATAAAGACTTTCGACAAATTAATATGCGTAGTTTGTTCTTCTACCAATGGGGTTGGAACTATGAACGTATGCAAGGATCAGGTTATTTATTTACAATTCTACCTCAACTACGCAAAATTTATGGTGATGATACACCAGAATTAAAAGAAATGATGAAAACACATGCACAGTTCTTCAATACGAGTAATTTTTTTAACACAATTATTACCGGTATTGATATTGCGATGGAAGAAAAGGAACAGTTTGCTGCAAAAGAATCCGTTGAAGGGTTCAAAGTTGGTTTAATGGGACCATTTGCAGCAGTTGGAGATGCTATATTTGCATCATTAGTGCCAACTATTTTTGGTGCGATAGCTGCTAACATGGCCCAAGATGGTAACCCATTTGGCGCATTGTTATGGTTTATCGCAATATTAGCAGTTATTGTGTTTAGATGGAAACAATTGAAATTTGCATACAAAGAGGGCGTAGCACTGGTTACAACAATGCAACATCGTTTAGAATCACTGACGAATGCCGCAACATTATTAGGGGTCTTTATGGTAGGTGCACTTGTTGCAACGATGATACGTGTTCAGTTTGCATGGAAGCCTAAAATTGGTGATTTAACGGTTAATATTCAAGACAGTGCAAACATGATTTTGCCGCGTCTGTTACCGCTAGTCATTGTCTTTTTAATTTACTGGTTACTTGGACGTAAAAAAATGAATTCAACCCGTGCCATTTTCTTAGTGATTATTGTATCGATTATTTTATCCGCATTAGGTGTTATAAAAAATATTTAAAAAGGTGAAATACAATTATGAAAAAGTTAATTTTAATAAGTCATGGTTCATTTTGTGAAGGTATTAAAAATAGTGTTGAGATGATTTTTGGAGCGCAAGATTATATTCACACTGTAGCCTTAACACCGGAGCAAGGACAAGAAACATTTGAAAAAAACTTTAAAGCACTGATAGAAGATGACGACGATGTAGTGGTATTTGCAGATTTACAAGGTGGTACACCAGCTAATACAGTTTCAAAGCTCATCATGCAAGGTGCTAAATATCAACTGTATACAGGAATGAATTTGCCGATGATTATAGCTTATATTAATGCACAAATGATTGGTCAGCCAGCAGATATTGCTCAAAAAGCAAAGGATGGTATCATCGATGTCAATGCTTTGTTAGCGCATGATGACGATGAAGAATAGAGATAGCGAATCAGGTATAAATAAAGAATATGCGCGCTTCAAAGTGAACATTAAATATGTTTACTTTGAAGCGTGTTGTTTTATGTTTCAAAAAGAAAATTTAATGACTACAATAGACAAAACATCTATGTTTCACCGAAATGAACAACCGCCACATGTATTTATAGTTAAACTAAATGTTGCATTTGGTAGCCAATTCTAGGATGGGTAATGATTAACTTCTTATCCATATGCGCATCGTCTTCGCTGTAATTTAACTTCTTACGTAATGAAGCCATATGTACACGTAGTGATGCCATTTCACACTTATTAACGTAACCAAAGATTGATTTTAAAAGGACTTGGTATGTTAACACTTTACCAACATGATGACTTAGAATTTTTAACAATTGAAATTCATTTGGTGTTAAATGAATTGGTTGGTCGTTAATGTAAACCATTTTAGCATTGAAATCAACCGTAAGCGGACCATTTTTGAAGTTGTTTTCTTCGGTTGTTGTTTTTTTTGAGACACGCAGTGCGACTCTAATACGTGCTTGTAATTCGTCGACATTGAACGGTTTAATCATATAGTCATTCGCACCGCAGTCTAGCGCATTGACAATTGTTTGTTCTTCTGTACGCGCACTGATAACAATAATTGGTGTATCGATATCTGTTCTGATTTGCTTGATTAGAGTAAAGCCATCAATATCAGGTAAACCTAAATCAAGTAATATAACATCTGGATGCTCTGTTCGAATACGAAAGGCTGCGTCCTTTCCATTTCTTGCTGTGATTACTTTATAGTAATTCATGGTTAAAGTAACATCGATTAAATGTAAAATAGCAGCATCATCTTCAACAACTAAAAGTGTAGATTTCATCATCTCACCCTTTCATATCTATTTGATCTATATCTAAGTAAAAATAAAAAATACTGCCATGTGGATGATTAGGTTGGTATTCTAATTGGCTATCATGTTGTTTTAAAATGAGTTGCACTAAATATAGTCCCAGTCCTAAGCTGTCTTTTTTATTGTCTTTAAAATAATCCCCTGAATAATAAGGTTTATAAATTAAATGTCGTTCTTCTTCAGGAATCCCTTTCCCAAAATCAATCATTTCAAAGCGTACACGAGATGGCTGTAGATGAATGCAAAGTTTAATTTCTGAAGTGGTCCCAGAGTGTTTCAACGCGTTATCAACGAGATTAAATAAAACTTGCAGTATTAGTTTGCTATCAATGTGAACGAATGCCATGGTATCTTCGGTTTCAATCGTTACCTTTTGATTTTGGTGTCTGCGAATCAACCCTTGCTCGAATTCTTCTAACAGTTCTTCTATAAGATAAGCCGTCCGTTTTACTTTTATATCAGAACTTTCCAACTTAGTGAGAGATAAAATATTAGTAACAAGTGTATACAGGTATTGTGCTTCCTTATATGAAGCAGTTAATAGTTTTAATTTTTCAGCGTTATCTAAGCTCTTACTGTGAAATTTCAACACATCTAAGTTTCCAATAATAGATGTGAGTGGTGTCCGTATATCATGTGAAATAGAATGTAAGAAATTAGAGCGTGTTGCTTCGCGCTCAGCTGTTAACATCGATTGTCTTGTTTGTTTAAGTAAATATACATTTTCTATTGCCAGCATTAAATCATTTAACATAGAGTCTAATATTGAATTGTCATACATATCGATATAATCTTTATCATCAAATTGAATGGACACGATTCCTTTTACGGGATTACTACCTATAGGTATACATAGATATTTGCTTCCGGGGAAGGTATCGGTAAGTCTTCCGGCACGATGTTCGTTTTCGATGACCCAAGTCAATGTTTCTGCATCTTCTACATCTTCCATATTTTTTGTGTTTTTAAATGATGGATGTCCAAATGAAGATGATTTGACTACTTTTTTTGATTCGACTAAAAACACCGTAACATTTTGATGTAACAATTGATGGATTTGTTCACCAGCTATATTTAACAGTTTCATTATAGAATAAGATTCTTTAATAGATTGATTAAACTGTAACATAATATCAGTACGATATAATTGGCGCTCTGTTAATGAGTGCTGATACTTTAAATTTTTTAAAATGGCACTCGTAAAAATACTTGCAAAAATACTGATTACAAATGTAATAGGGTATTCAAATCGATACATTTCTAGAGTGAATCTTGGCACGGTAAAGAAATAATTAAAAATAAAAACGTTTAATATCGATGTAAAGAATCCAATGAGATAAGATTGCGTCCATATGGATAATAAGATAATACCAATAAAGAATAATAGTAAAATAATTGCGCTTGATTCATTTTTATCAATTGTGTAAATCCACATACCAAGGAGAACACAAAATGTTTGAATAATAAGCATTTTCATTATATCTACAGATAATGCTATTTGATAAGATGGTTTATTCATTGATTGTGTACGTTCTTGCTTATTTGAGTTTATATAATAGATAGGCACAATCTCTAATTTGAAATAATGCGGCGCATGGTTAATTTCTTCAATAAGTGATTTTTTAAAATAATGTTTCCATTTTGGGTTTTCTGATTGCCCAAGAACTAACTTAGTAACAAATGCGCTATCGCACCAATCTGTTAATGCTTTTGCAACGTCTTGTGCATAAAGAACTTTAATCTCTGCACCTAACGATTTGGCGAGCATAAGATTTTTATGCACGTAATGGTCTTGTATTTTGCTTTCTGAAGGTGTCTCAAAGGTGTCGATATAAATAGCTGTAAATTTGGCATGTTCTTTATAGGCAGAACGTCTTGCTTCTCGAATAACGCGCTCGTTATAAATACTACCACTGACAGCAACGGCAATATGAGGCGTGATATCTGTATGTTTTGTATTACATTGTTGTTCTTTTTGACTCATAATGTCTGCTACAGTTCTGAGCGCAAGTTCACGCAATCTAGTCAAATTTTCATAAGAAAAAAAGTTGGAAAACGCTGTTTCTAAACGTTCTTTTTTATATACTTTTCCAGCTTTTAAACGTTGTATCAGCATATTCGGCGAAATATCTACAACTTCAAATGCATCTGCCGACATAATAAATTGATCGGGTACGCGTTCTGTCACTTGAATACCTGTCATTAATTCAATTTGTCCACTTAAACTTTCTATATGTTGGATATTTAGTGTTGTCCACACATCGATACCGTGAGACAGTATTTCTTCAATATCCATATATCTTTTCAAATGACGATTTTTAGAAATATTAGTGTGTGCGAGTTCATCAATCAATACGATATCGGGTTGAGCCTCAATAATTCTTTCAACATTGATAAACTGAAACATATGGCTACCGAATTTATGGCTAGAAGTTGTAATTTCAGGAAGTTGTTTGGCAAGCGCATTTGTCTCAGGACGTTGATGTGGCTCAATATAACCGATCTTAACATCCACCCCTTCTTTATATTGGTCGATACCATTTGAAAGCATTTCATACGTTTTCCCAACGCCAGGGCTATAACCTAAATAAATGGTCAGAGTTCCTCTTTTTTTATATGAACTTTCCATATGCTAACACCTCTTAAGTATATATTAATTAATACTAAAATAATTATCCATTTATATTTTTATTTTATGTCTCATCTTTATATTTTCTTAATATCTTTTTTGAAATATTAATACTATGATTATACAGTTCTTGCTAAGCTTTTCTTGAAAGTGAGGAGAGAACAAAATGATTGCACTATTAGCATTTGTTGTAATCGGATTAATTTTATATTTATTTTACGCATTATTTTGGAGTGAAAAATTCTAATAACGAAGGAAGGAATCGCAATGAGTATAATTTTATTTTTAATGATCTTTATTGCGTTGACATATATCGTGAGTCGTTACTTATATTTAGTAGCTCTAATTGTTCCATCTAAGATAGATATACTATTCAATCCTATTGAAAAGGTAATTTATCGACTAATCAATACTAAATTAGAGCATATGTCAGGCAAAACATATTTAAAACACTTTTTTTGGTTCAACGGAATAACAGGGATAGTGGCATTGATATTATTATTGACGCAACAATGGCTTTGGATAAACCCGAATCACAATTTAAACCAATCCATATCTTTGGCCTTTAATACAATGGCTTCATTTATAACGAATACGAATTTACAACATTATTCAGGAGAAACGGGACTAAGTTATTTAACGCAAATGACGGTCATAACATTTTTAATGTTCACATCAGCTGCTTCTGGCTATGCCGTATGTATTGCAATGTTGAGAAGATTGACAGGTATGACAGATGTCATTGGCAATTTTTATCAAGACATCATACGTTTTATTGTGCGTGTTCTAATACCGTTCTCATTTATTATCAGCTTATTTTTAATCAGTCAAGGGACACCTCAAACATTTAAAGGAAACCTTGTCATAGAAACTTTGTCAGGCGTTAAACAAACGATTGCTTATGGTCCAATCGCATCAATGGAAGCAATTAAACATCTTGGTACAAACGGTGGCGGATTTTTAGGCGCAAATGCCTCGACGCCATTTGAGAATCCTAACTACTGGACTAATTTTGTTGAAGCTTTAAGTATGATGCTTATACCAGGGGCTTTAGTATTCTTATATGGCAGAATGTTAAAAAATAAAAAGCAAGTACATCCTCATGCTGTAATGATTTTTGTTGCGATGTTTGTTCTATTTATCGCATGTTTAGTGATGTGTCTACACTTTGAATTCTCAGGGAACCCCGTCTTACAGCATTTAGGAATTACTGGTGGCAATATGGAAGGTAAAGAAACACGATTTGGTGTAGGTCTTTCAGCGCTATTTACAACGATTACGACGGCTTTTACAACGGGCAGTGTAAACAACATGCATGATAGCTTAACACCTTTAGGCGGTCTTGTCCCATTATTATTAATGATGTTGAATGCGGTCTTTGGTGGCGAAGGTGTGGGACTTATGAATATGTTGATTTATGTCATGCTCACAGTATTTATGTGTAGTTTAATGATTGGAAAGACACCAAGCTATTTAGGTATGAAGATAGAAGGAAAAGAGATGAAGCTTATTGCGCTTTCATTTTTAATACATCCATTGCTTATTTTATTTTTCTCTGCATTGGCATTTATAGTACCGGGTGCAACAGATGCCATCACCAATCCACAGTTCCATGGTGTATCACAAGTGCTGTATGAATTTTCATCTTCATCTGCTAACAACGGTTCAGGATTTGAGGGATTGAAGGATAATACAACGTTTTGGAATATTTCAACAGGCATTGTCATGTTGTTAGCACGGTATATTCCAATTATTTTACAGTTAAGCATTGTATCAAGTTTAGTAAATAAAAAAACATATCAAAATCTAACAGAAGATGTACCAATCAATAATTTATTTTTCAGTAGTGTATTAATCATCTTTATTATTTTACTTAGTGGTTTAACGTTCTTACCAGATTTAATGCTTGGACCAATAGGAGAGCACTTATTGCTACATTCTTAATAGGAGGAAGGTCTAAAATGATTGAAACTAAAAAAATATTTGAATCCAGTTTGGTCAAACAGGCTTTAAAAGAAAGCATTATTAAATTAAACCCAGTATGCATGGTTAAAAATCCTATTATGTTTGTGGTAGAAGTAGGGATGATGCTCTCTTTAATTTTAACAATGGCACCAAATTTATTTAGTTATGAAAATGTATCACGAACGTATTTATTTAGTATTTTCTTTATATTATTATTAACGTTAATTTTCGCAAATTTTTCAGAGGCTTTAGCAGAAGGACGTGGTAAAGTACAGGCAAAAGCATTGCGCCAAACACAAACTGAAATGACTGCAAGACGTATTAAGTCTGACGGTAGTTATGAAATCATTGATGCTAGCCAATTGAAAAAAGGAGATATTGTACGTGTAGAAACGGGCGAGCAAATTCCGAATGACGGTCAAGTTATTAATGGATTAGCTACCGTAGATGAATCTGCAATTACAGGTGAGTCTGCACCAGTTATTAAAGAAAGTGGAGGAGACTTCAATAATGTTATTGGAGGTACTTCTGTAGCTTCCGACTGGTTGGAGGTTGAAATCACATCAAATCCAGGTCAATCATTTTTAGATAAAATGATTTATTTGGTTGAAAATGCGACAAGAAAGAAAACACCTAACGAAATCGCATTATTTACATTATTGATGACCTTAACAATTGTTTTTTTAGCTGTCATTTTAACAATGTATCCTTTAGCGACATTTTTACATTTCAATTTATCTATTGCAATGCTGATTGCTTTAACTGTTTGTCTGATTCCAACAACGATTGGTGGCTTATTATCTGCCATTGGAATCGCGGGTATGGATCGCGTTACGCAATTTAATATTTTAGCTAAAAGTGGACGTTCAGTAGAAACATGTGGGGATGTTAATGTTTTGATATTAGACAAAACTGGGACAATTACTTATGGGAATCGTATGGCTAGCGAATTTATTCCGGTGGCATCGACGCAGTTTGAAAGATTGGTGAAAGCTTCATACGAATGTTCTGTCGAAGATGATACACCAGAAGGTAGCAGTATTGTAAAGTTAGCACGTCAGCAACACATTGATTTACCAACAGACAGAGGAGAATATTTCCCATTTACTGCTGAAACACGCATGAGTGGTGTGAAATTTTCTAATCGTGAAGTCTATAAAGGTGCACCTAATAGCATGATTAAACGTGTTAAAGAAGCAGGTGGCCATATTCCTGATGATTTAGACACGTATGTAAATGAAGTGTCTAAAAAAGGTGGCACACCATTAGTTGTCATTGAAAATAACGTCATATTAGGTGTTATTTATTTAAAAGATGTTATTAAAGAAGGGTTAGTGGCACGTTTTCAAGAATTGCGTGCGATGGGCATCGAAACGGTGATGTGTACAGGAGACAATCAACTTACTGCTGCAACCATTGCGAAAGAAGCGGGTGTAGATCGCTTTGTTGCCGAGTGTAAACCTGAAGATAAAATTAATGTTATTAAAGAAGAACAAGCAAAAGGTCATATCGTCGCGATGACAGGTGATGGTACAAATGATGCACCTGCTTTAGCTGTAGCTAATGTGGGGCTAGCGATGAATTCAGGTACGATGAGTGCGAAAGAAGCTGCCAATTTGATTGATCTAGATTCAAATCCAACTAAATTAATGGAAGTTGTATTGATAGGCAGACAATTACTCATGACGCGAGGTGCTTTAACAACGTTCAGTATTGCGAATGATGTGGCTAAATATTTTGCCATTTTACCTGCAATGTTTATGTCTGCTATGCCTGCAATGAATCATTTGAATATGATGCATTTACATTCACCAGAATCAGCCGTACTTTCAGCTTTAATATTTAATGCCTTGATTATTGTGTTGCTTATTCCAATTGCAATGAAAGGCGTGAAATTTAAAGGTGTTTCAACTCAAATGATATTAATAAAGAATATATTGATTTATGGAATAGGTGGCATGATTGTACCATTTATTGGTATTAAGCTGATTGATTTAATCATTCAATTTATTGTTTGAAGGAGAATATAATAAAATGATACAAGCGATAAGAAAAAGTACTAGGCTCGTCATTGTCATGTTGATATTATGTGGACTGTTATTTCCGTTGACTGTAACAGCTGTTGGACAGATTATATTTCCACATCAAGCAAATGGAAGTTTAATCACGAAAAATGGTAAAGTTGTCGGTTCTGAATTGATTGGTCAACAATGGGAGAGTCGGAAATACTTTCATGGTCGTATAAGTGCTGTGAATTATAATATGAATAATCAAGAAGTAAATAGCAATGGTGGGCCTGCCTCAGGAGGATCGAATTTCGGCAATAGTAATCCTAAATTGAAGCAACGTGTGAAAGAGATGATTCAACAAGAGGGTAAAGCACGTTCTGTCGATGCTGTCACAGCTTCTGCTTCAGGATTGGATCCGGATATTACCGTTAAGAATGCTGAACAACAGGCCCAAAGAATAGCAAAAGCGCGTGATATTGATGTGTCTAAAGTCAATCATGTGATTGTAGAAAATAAAAAATCTTTGCCTATGGCTGATGATTATGTCAATGTTTTAAAGATGAATATTGCTTTAGATAAACTGAAATAACTCGTGAAAGTATATTAATATTTAGCTTACGTCAAGGTGAACGGACGTTAACATCATGTTGTGATATCGTTTATAACTAAAAAAATGTAGGAAAAACAGCAGGTTGAAGCTGCCATTTTCCTACATTTTATTATGCCTATTTATAATTAAACTTTATAGCCTAAACAGTGATGAATGTAATGCACTTATTATATTTCAAGGCGCAGCATGTATATTGGAAGAGGTATGAATAATATAATAAAAACTAAAAATTTCTAACTGCGCAATTCCTTATACATTTTGCGGTGGTATCTTTCAGTGCTTTATTTATTGATGTTTCTTTTTCGGTCGTATTAAGAACATTATACCACCTAAAATAGCAACTAATGATGCCCATAATGTTGCATGATTTGTTGTTTGGCCGGTAGCTGGTAATGTATGTTGTGCTACTGGTGACGGATGTGCTGCTGTTTTATGCATATGTGATATCTGTGATTGCACTGTATGATTGTTCTGTGCATGTGATAAAGGTTTGGTTACATCCTGTTGTTGTGTGTGGTGACTTCGTTGATTGTTGTGTTGCACTTGATTGTGTACTGAATGTTTAGCAACATTTAGCGTGCTTATTTGTGTTTTAGTGCTTACATTTTGATGTGATGTATTACTGTGTGTATGATTGTGCGCTGCTGTTTGTTGGACTACAGTTTGTTTAGTATGACCAGTGTTTGAAGCTACACTCACAGTTGGTTTATTCATTTGTTTATGGTTTGCCGGTGCGTGTGTTGTTGTAACTACAGATTTGGTTACTTTTTTGTGGTCTGTTGTAGTGTCAGCTGGTTTTACGATTGGTTTATCTGCTTTCTTGTTATTAGAAGTTGCTGTATCTGCTTGGTTTATGTCAGGTTTAGCTTCTTTTTTATTATTTGGTGTTGTTGGTGTTTCCGCGTCTGCTTTTTTAGAAATCGCATTATTTTTAATGCGTACATGATATTGACCAGAATAGCCTATTGTTGGGAAATCTACTTTAACAATCGAATTATAAATCTCTTTACCTTCTACATATGGGAAGAGTACAGTACGTTTATCATTGACCGTATCTTTATCAATGGTCATCACACGTTGCCCTTCGACTTGGAAATCTTTCCAAATTGAATCTATTGTTGTTGTTAATTTAATGTACTTTTTACCGTCTACTTCTACAAGTTCAAATGGTTTTTCAACAAAGCCATCCATCGTTGAAAGGTCGTCATCATCACTTTGTAATACTGAAATGTCCAGCGATTTGCTGTTCGTTATTTGAACTTTTTTAACGGGTGCGTGTTCGAATTCCACTTTAGCAGAGGCAACTTCTTGGTCTAAATCTTTCTTTAGTTGCTCTAATTTTTGACTGTATTGTGCTCTTAATTTTTCTGGTAGTTGATCTTTAACACGGTTGAGTTCGTAAATTTTACGTTCTAAAGTTTTAGCTTTGTTGTAATCTGCTAATAGTGCTTCTGTTTCGAAATCTTCACGTGTTTTGAATTTACTTTCATCATTATAGATTGGTTGTTCAAAAACCATTTTCGTATAGTCATAGTTTGTTTCAGGATCATTATAAATTTGTGTAGATGATTTTATAACGAGTTCTTTTGTGCCATTGGATACATCGAAGCGAATATACGCATCGTCTGTTTCTGGGTTATAAGTAACGAGTTCAATAGGCAGCTTTTTATTATTTTCATAAACTTCAAATTTTTTCCAAGTTGAAGCGGTTTTTAATCCTAATTCTACAGTTGTTTTATTTTTATCTTTGTTGAAATAAACATTGGCTGGAGAAATTGTACTTGCATAATGATAGAACTGAAGGTCACCGTCTTTGTTTTTCATTTCGAATGATACAGGTCGACTGTTTGAAGTATCATGTGGCTTGTTTGTATATGTCTTATCTTTAACAGCATCTTTAATAGATTGATCTACAGCCTGTTTAGCTGGATTTGACACTGCAGTAGAAGACTTAGGATTAACAGCGTTTGTAGTTAATGCTGTTGACGCAGGTGCAGCTTTAGGTTGTGTCGTATTAGAGACGTTAGTTGTAGGTGTAACCGTTTGTTTATCGTTTGCTTGAGCACGCGACTTATCATTCGTTGTAGTTGTAGCTACTGTCTTGTCAGTGTGATCAGCGTTAGGCTGCTCATTCGTTTCCACTGTCGGCGCAACTGGCTTGCTTTGTGCAGGTGTATTATTTTCTGATGCAACAGCTGAATGAGCTGGTTCTACTGCGTTCTCTGCAGCTTGTGCCTGATGTTCGGCATTTAAAAATAAGCATGTGCCTAATGTAATTGAAGCCGCACCTATTGAGAATTTACGTATTGAAAAATGCTGATTTGGTCTTGCATTGTTATTTTCGTGGTTGTTTTTCATGGTTTTAACAACTCCCAATTTATTTTTCTCAATTGATAATCATTATCAGTTGAGTTAAAATGATTATACATAATTTTTATGTAATTGGGTAGTATTTTTTAAATAGAATTTAAGTTAAAATAATTTTTGTAAAAATTTAGAATATAATATTCTGCAGTACAAGTGCTTAATACGGAATGAAGTTGTAATTGTCTAAGAAAGATATGGTTAATTGATAATCGTTATCAATTATAGTACACTTATACTTCGTACCATATATCATTGTAAGAAGATATTTTATGATTGTTTTACATTAAAGGAGTGTGACAAATGAAGAGACAGACATTAGATGTTAAAGAGTTAATACATATTGGGATATTTACAGCTATTTATTTCATGGTCATTGCGATACCAGGTATATTGGGTATCATTCCTATTTTTATGTTATTGTTACCTGCCATGATTGGCTTTTTAGGTGCAATACCAATTATGTTGTTAATTGCTAAAACACAAAAATTTGGAGCGCTAACTATTTTATGTCTTATTATTAATATTTTATTAATTATTGGCGGGCATCCTTGGATTGCACTAATCTACAGTATTCCAGTGACGGTTATTGCAGATTATATTATGGCGAGTGGTCATTATCAGAATACGAAATTAAATGCCCTAGGTTATATTATTTTTTCAATGTGGTCCATCGGTAATTTATTACCGTTTTACTTTATGAGACAAACATTTTTAGCACATTTAGCTGAACGACATGGCAGTCATTATGAACAAACTGTAGCAATGTTATTTTCATATCAAATGATTCCAGTTTTAATTATTTTAACAATTATTGGTGCATGGCTAGGTTACATTATTGCTACAACAGTCTTACGTAAACATTTTAAACGTGCAGGTATGATTTAAAATGTTAGGTTATATAAGTAACAAGCCGCGTATATTTAATTTCGATCCTCGTGTCAAAATAACGTTGATGTTGTTAATTTCATTTGTAGCAATGACTGGAAATAGTTTAGGGTTACATAAATATCCTAGACTATTTTTAATGTTAATACCGGTGTGTTTGCTAATTGGTGTAGGTTATTATTATAAAGGACTTATATTGGGCATTATGATTGGGATGAGTTGGTATATAGAAGCATTTATGTCTATTCGAACACAGTTGTTATTATTTATTGTTGTCATCATTATTACGAAATTTGCCTCGGCGCTAGCTATGGGTTATTTTATTGTTCAAACAACTCAAGTTGAAACGCTGATTCAAGGCTTAGAGCGATTGAAAGTTTCGCGAAAAGTAACACTGCCTTTAGCAGTTATGTTTCGTTTTATTCCAACTATTAAAGAAGAATCAAGTGCGATCAAAGATGCGATGACCATGCGTCAAATTGATGTTAAATCGGCAGGGAAACATCCGATAAAATATATAGAGTATCGTTATGTCCCATTGATTAATAGTGTGTTAAAAATTGGAAATGAATTAACCATGTCAGCAATCACTCGAGGACTTAATTTAACGAATGCCCGCACGTCTATACATCATATACAAATGACACTGTTAGATTGGATGATGCTGTTGGGTACATTGAGTTTAGTTATTCTTTATTATGTAATGTGAGGTGAAGGACCATGATTGAATTGAAACATGTGTCATTTTCATATGAAAACGGAACGCCATCATTAAAGGATATTGATTTACTCATTTCATCTGGAGAGGTCATTTGTTTTACTGGTGCATCAGGTTGTGGGAAGACAACCTTACTAAGATTATTTAATGGCTTGATTCCATACTTTTTTAATGGCAAGTTAACAGGGGAAATCATTATAAATGGAACGTCAACGCAAACACAGTCGATCTATGATTTATCAAAACAAACTGGTTCGGTATTTCAAAATCCTCGTGCACAGTTTTTTTGTCTGAATAGTACGAGTGAGATGGCATTTGAAGCAGAAAATTATGGCTATCATCCACAGTATATTACAGAGCAAATTCGTAAAGGAACCACAGATTTAAACTTAAGCCATTTGTTAGATAGAGATATTTTTAAATTATCGGGTGGTGAAAAGCAACTGTTGGCTTGTGCCACAATTGAAGTTTGTCAACATGACATCATTATATTAGATGAGCCATCTTCCAATTTAGATCATGAGACAATCAAAAAGTTAAAGCAATTAATCCTTCGATGGAAACAAGCTGGGAAGACAGTGATTATTGCAGAACATCGCTTATATTATCTATATGATATTGTGGATCGCTTAGTCGTCATGGAACAAGGTGCGGTGGCACATAGTTACACATCAGCTGAGCTGAAGCAGTTAACTCAAACACAATTAGCAGGCTTAGGGTTACGCGCAACTCGACTAGATTTATTACCCGGGAAATCACATCAGCGACATATTGATAGCGAGAACAGATTGCAATTGAATGAATTTAATTTTAAATATAAGAAACAGGATAAGACAACATTACAGTTAGGCGACTTATCATTAGCACGTGGGTCAGTCACGGCTATAGTGGGGCATAATGGTGCTGGTAAATCAACCTTTGCACGTTGTTTATGCGGTTTAGAACGACATTTTAAAGGTACAGTTGTAGAAGCGCAGTTAACATTAAAGCGCAAAGCACGTCTGAAAAATGTCTTTATGGTGTTTCAAGATGTACACCGTCAGTTATTTGCTGAAGATTTAGAAGAAGAATTGCGCTTAAGTGACGAGACGTTGACTGCAGAAGAAATCCAGCATAATTTGGAGATATTTAATATTGCTCATCAATCAGATACACATCCGTTAGCATTATCTGGTGGGCAACAGCAGCGTCTAGCTGTGGCTAGTGCAGTCGTATCTAATAGAAAAATATTAATCTTTGATGAACCTTCAAGTGGGTTAGATGGGGCTAACATGAGACAGATGGCAGCGTTATTAAACAGATTAGCTGATAAGGGATACACGATCGTATTAATCACGCATGATTATGAATTACTGATGGCTTGTACGGATGAAGTCATCGAAATTGAACATGGACAACTAGTGGCTCAATTTGTTTTGAATCCTGAAAATGAAATGCGGCTTGCGCCACTATTTATAAATTAAATAAATATTAAATAAGACGAAATCTCAGTTTTCTGTTGAGATTTCGTCTTTGTCTATCACGTTCATTTAATTATTTGGGCGATATTAACGTTGTTCTTTACGTTTTCTACCAAATAGTAAGATAGAACCACCTAGGGCTAATAAGCTACCAAAAATTGATGCTGAAGTTGTCGCATTTTCTTGTCCAGTGTTTGGCAATGAATGCATATGACTTTGTTGAGCTGGTTGTGGTTTTGTCATGGCAACGTGTTGTTTATCTTCATGTTTGTTTTGAGATAAATGTACATGTTGTTGTGTTGTTGGTTGTGCCATTGTAGCTTGTGCCTTAACTTCATCCTTAGCTGGTTTATAAGTGCTTGCTACAACTGGTGTATGATGTTGTGTTGCTGTTGCATCATGATTGACTGTAGTAGATACGTGACTCGTTTTAATTGTCTTGTGTGTAGCAGCTGCTTTAGAATGTTGATTTACTGTTGTTGCAGGTTGAACTACTTTTGGTGCATTATTTTTAGCTTTATCAACTTTTTTAGTTTTATTAGCTTTATTTTCTTTATTTGCTTTTGTTGGCTTTGTAGTTGATGTTTTAGCTTTATTTGTCTTATTTGCTGGTTTGGTTTTTGGTGTTTCTGGTTTGGCTGTAGTTAATTCAGGTACAGGTGTTTCAAATAATAGTGTCGTTTGGTACTTGTTGTCGTAGTTAATGGCTGGGACAACGATATGCACTCTAGAAATTAACTGTTTCATGCCTGGTTTTACTTCGACACGAATAGTTTTAGTATCTGCTTTTTTATCGTGTTTGACAACGGTTGTTGTTAATTCTTTATTTTGTGGTGTAAAGAATTGGAATGATTTCCACCAGTCAGCATTTTTCAATGTAACTTCAAAGTAAGTTTTACCATTTTCTTTAATGAATTTACCAGGGTGTTCCATGTAGCCATCCATAACAGATGTTTCTGTTGATTTATCTTTTTGTACTTTATATTTCGCAGTTTGTGTTACTGCTGCTGATTTTGCTTGTTGTGAAGCAGGTTTTTTAGCACTTAAAGTCATAACAGATGGACGAGCTACATTTTTAGCTTGTGCCAATGTTTCTGGTTTAACAGCATTTTTTTGAGTTGATTGTACATCAAGCGCTTGTGCTTTGCTTGCTTGTGCTTTGGCAGGCTGTGGAACAGGTTTAGCAAATGCGATTTGAGTTGTATATTCATGATCATAATTAATCACTGGGACAATAATATGTACTTTCGAAATCAGTTGTTGTGTACCTGATGCCACTTCGACACGGATTGTCTTGATATTTTTACTTGTATCATCTTTAGTTACTACGGTATTAAGCTTGTTATTATTTTCATCATAAAATTCAAATGATTTCCACCATTTGGCATGGTTTAATTCAGCTTCAAAGTAGTATTTATTATTCGCATGAACGAGTTTGCCTGGATGGTTCATATATTGATTCATTGTAGATTTTTGTTTTGTTTTATCTTTGTTCACTTGAAACTCGAAGTCTTCAGTTGTTTCTGAAGTAGCGCTTTTAACAGAACGTACGACTGGTTGAGCTTCTCTTGTTTGTTGTGTCGCAGGTTGAGCAGGTGCTTTAGTATTTGCTTGAGTTGCTTGTTGCTTGACTGCGTCTTGTTTCGATGTGCTTGATTGTTGAGGTGATGCTTGTGCGTCATTTTGTGACTTGCTGTCTGATGTTACTGCTGCAGCTTGATTACTTTTAGCCTGCTGTTTATTTGCTTGTGTATGATTTTGCTCTGTTTTTGGCGTTTGGTTAGTTGTGGCAGCTTGATTTTGAGGTTGATCGATAATAATTGGATCAATGTTTGTTTCTACTTTGTTCTCTTGATGCGTAGCAGGTTCATTTTGCGTGGTATTAGCTTCAGCAGCATGTGCAGGATTACCTAAAAATAGTAGTGAACCAACGATAATTGAAGCCGTACCTACTGAGAATTTACGAATGGAATAGTGGTTAGCGATAAAGCCAAATTTATTAGTTTGTATACGTTGATGTTTTTTCATGTGTTTGTCTCCTTGTATCAATATAATTTAAATTTTAAAAGATGATTATCAGAACTAGAGAGTAGTGTGTAAGTCATGTGGTATGAATAATGTAATGTGTCACTTATTGAAAATGATTATCATTATTGATTATATCAGTTCCATGTCATTTTACAACAAGGTATAAATATTTTAATATTGCTTTTTTAATAATTGTTTTGATAATAAAATTAAATAACATTGATTAAATTATATGCTATTACAATGAAGGAAATGGACACTAAATGAAAATACAACTAAATCCTTATGGAAGATACTTTCATTATAGGTTAGCAATGATATAACTGTTTAAGCACGCTTCAATCTCTTATGTCACGACTACCATAACTTTGTTAATACAATCTAGATAAAGACATTAATATATAAGGAATTGCGATAAAACGTTCTATGTATGGGGTATGAGCTAAGCGTTGTCATTTTAATTGCTAATGTGGTGCGATCAGTTTTTTATTTTCTTAAATGCCTTAAAAAATTAAGAAAAAATTTAAAAAATAAATTGACATTGATAATCATTTTCAATTAATCTAATAAGTAGAACTAGAGTGAGCAAAATGATTATATTTTTATCGTGAAAAGGAGGCAAAATAAGCGTGAAAACAGTATTTAAAATAGTTAGTTTTATATTCTTATGTATTTTCTCATTTGGGATATTGTCATCAAGCAGCGCGTTCGCAGAGGGTCAGTCACTTAATTATGAGGTATTAAAATATAATACCAATGATACTTCGATTGCGAATGACTATTTTAATAAACCAGCAACCGTAGTTGAAAGAAATGGTAAGAAATATGTTCAAATAACAGTTAATCATAGTCACTGGATTACCGGAATGAGTATTGAAGGTAAAAATGAAAAAATCATCAATACCAATAAAGCAAAAGATGAACGTACGTCAGAATTTGAAGTAAGTAAAACATCAGGTAAAGTAGACGGTAAAATTTCAGTTTATATAAATGAAAAAGTAAATGGTAAACCTTTTAAATATGACCACCACTATAACATTACATATAAATTTAACGGCAAAGATAGTGGTAGTTCTAGTGCAGCAACACCGGGAATAAATAAATCGGAAAATGGCGGTACAGGCTCAGCAGCAAGTGATGCAGGAAATGGTACAAGCTCAGATAGTAACAGCGCATCTACTGATGGATCTTCAGTTGAAAATCCTCAAACGAGTGCTGGTACACCGGCATATGTTTATTTAATACCAGTTGTAGCCGTGGTATTCTTAATGCTATCTGTTGCAATTTTAAAACGTAACAGAAAAGGTAACCACTAATAATGTCTAAGCGTTTGAAATTATTATTGGCTACGTCATTAATTTTTTCATGGTCTGTTGTTACTGGCTCATATAGTAATGCGGCAATGCTTAATGTTAGAGCTGATGATTCGAGTTATTCATCAGCTCCTTCTCATATAGACACAAACCAATGGACTCATTCAAGCAACGCTCAATTAAGTATTTATTATGCAGATAGCAAGACACTTGCGCAATCATACAATAAGATGGTTGATCCAAGTGTTCAAATCATTAAAGATCATGGGCGACTTGTAGCAAAAATTAACATTGCTAAACATGGATTGTGGAAGCAACTTCAAGTTGAAGATCAAGGGCAAATGAGATTACTTAACATACATACCACACCATCACAGCCAACTAAAGATTATGTATTGTTACCTTTAAATAAGCAACAAACGCATTATAAAGTTAACGTTACAACTATAGAGAATGGGCAAGAAAAACAGCAACAACTGCTATTCAATATTACACCATCAACAGCGCAAGAAGACGGTCATCAGGTTAATAAGCGAGCAGTTAATTTTTATGTACGTAAAAAAGAAGAAAATAAGCTGTCACATATGGATGATTATGTGAAACACCCAGGACATTACGTCACGATTCAAGGGAAACGTTATTTTGAAATGACGTTAACGCATATAGACTGGTGGCAAAGTTATCAATTTTATCATCAAAATACGAAATTACAACATGAGGTCATCTATGAAAATAGTGATACTCAAGAAGCCACTGTGCGCATACCTGTAGAAGAAGATACTAAAGAGATAGAAGCACGCATCCACATTGTCATTCCAGAATTAAACTATGATCATCACTACACAACGTATATTGTGCTAGGTGTAAAACATCCAAATGAAACAGACGATAGTCAATCAGATACATCAGCGGAAAAACGTAACAAAGATAAACATCAGCAAGACCCCGGAGATAAGTCAGTACCTCCAGCTTCAGAAAAACAACAAGCGCATGTTAAGCAGCAACAACAAACACAGCAAAATAATGATACACATGCATCCAACAATGAAGATACTTCAAGTAGAACAACAACGCCGTCTAATAATAGTGAAACGACAACGCAATCATCAAGTTCAACACCAACACCATCTTCACATGAATCGTCAGCACAACAAGGTGAAAAGAAACAAGTAACAACAGCTGCATCAAAAAATAAAGCGCACGCCGCGCAGCAGCACAAAGATAAAAATAAACGAACACCAGCATTTGATAGAAATGCTGATAAATCTTATCACACAGATGGCAATAAACAACCTAACGTTAATTTGCCAAAACATACGAAAGACTATATTATATTCGGAATTTTAATTTTTATTTCAGTAGCAGGTTTAATTGCTACATATTTCATTAATAGAAAGCGGTGAGTAACAAAATGAACATCAGCAAAATAATGTCATCATTAGCTATATTGCTTATGTTGCTTACTGGATGTAGTCAAAGTAGTAAACATACAAAAGGTGATAATGTAGATCAACAAGGTAACGCATATCGCATTGTACCAACCACGGTGGCTTTAACGATGACACTAGATAAACTGGACATTCCTATTGTCGGAAAGCCAACGACATATAAAACATTGCCTAAGCGTTATAAAGACGTGCCAGAAGTTGGGCAACCGATGCAACCAAGTGTGGAAGCAGTGAAACAAGTCAATCCAACGCATGTATTAAGTGTAAGTACGATTAAAGATGAAATGAAGCCGTTTTATAAACAATTGAATATGAAGGGATATTATTACGATTACGATAGTTTAGATGGCATGGAAAAATCCATCACACAATTGGGACATCAATTTAATCGTGAAAGTAAGGCAAAAGCATTAAATCAACACATCAATTCAGTCAAAAAGGATATTCAAGACAAAGCTGCTAAACAAAAGAAACATCCTAAAGTGCTTATTTTAATGGGGGTTCCTGGAAGTTATTTAGTAGCTACAGATAAATCATATATTGGGGATTTAGTGAAAATTGCAGGTGGAGAAAATGTGATTAAAGATACATCAAAACAATATATATCTTCTAATACTGAAAATCTAGTGAATGTCGATCCAGACATTATTTTACGCTTGCCTCATGGTATGCCAGATGAAGTGAAAAAGATGTTCCAAAAAGAATTTAAGCAAAATGACATTTGGAAACATTTTAAAGCAGTTAAAGAAGACCGTGTGTATGATTTAGAAGAGATACCTTTTGGCATTACTGCAAATGTTGATGCTGATGATGCCATGAAGCAATTATATGACGTTTTTTATAATCAACATTAAGTTTTAAAAGAGGAAGAGGATATGAAAAAACATCCAGCATTTTTAATGGTTATCATGTTAGCATTGCTCATTGTGACAACATATGTTGCTGTGGTTGTTGGTAAAATACCAATTAGTTTTGATCAAGTAATGACTAAAGTAACTACTGGTAGCGAACAGCATGTTGATGCGGTTATCGATTTAAGGTTTCCAAGGATATTTATTGCATTATTTGTGGGGGCTATATTAGCAGTATCAGGCGCTTTATTACAGGCTGTTCTGCAAAATCCACTCGCAGAAGCAAATATTTTGGGTGTTTCATCAGGTGCGTTAGTGGTTCGCAGTCTTGTGCTTTTACTATTTCCAGGGTTATATTTTTACGCGCCATTTCTAAGTTTTATTGGTGGCGTTATACCATTTATGGTGTTGTTTGTGCTTATTGCGAAATATAAATTAGCGCCAGTGAGAATGATTCTTGTAGGTGTGGCATTATATGCAATGTTAAATGGCATACTAGAACTGTTAGCTCAAGATCCGTTTATGAAGATTCCACAAGGTCTTACTATGAAAACTTGGAATGATGTATACATTGTTGCAATTACTGCAATTATCGGTATTACTTTAGCTTTGATTTTGGCACAAAAAACAAACTTATTGGCTTTTGATGAGAAGCAGGCAAATAATATCGGTTTTAATATTACGAAGTATCGATTAATGATTGGATTAGTCGCTGTCTTTTTAGCAAGTGGTGCAACAGCAATAGTAGGACAAATGGCATTTGTAGGTTTGATTGTGCCACATATTGTACGTAGATGTATTGGCAGTAATTATAAAAAAGTATTGCCATACTCAGCTATGATGGGTGCGTGGTTGGTGTTGTTAGCTGATATCATTGGCCGTACTATTCATCCACCACTTGAAATACCAGCGAATGTGCTAACCATGATGCTAGGTGGTCCAATATTAATTTATATGATTTGTAAAGGAGCGGTAAGTCATGCGCATAGAACATCTTAACTTTTATTACGACTTACAGCGACCAATCTTTGAAGATATTTCACTCGAATTTAAGTCGAATGCGATAACTACCATTATTGGGCCAAATGGATCAGGAAAATCTACTTTGTTGCAACTTTTATCTCATAATCTCAAGCCAAAAAGTGGTCAGATTTTTCTTCAAGACAAATTATTAAATCAATATAGCCAGAAAGCGTTAGCTCAGCGATTAGCGACGGTACATCAAAAAAGTAAGGTACCTGAAGATTTTACTGTTAGACAAGTGATTGAAACAGGCCGTTATAGTTATCAACGTCTGTTTAAGAAAGATTTACGCAAAGATAGTGTCGTGAATACGGTGATTCAACAATTAGATTTGACACAATTTGAACATCAATCAGTGATGAACCTATCTGGTGGTGAATTACAGCGTGTATTTATTGGCATGGCTTTAGCACAAGAACCTCAATACTTATTGTTAGATGAGCCAACAACCTTTTTAGATATTCATTATCAGTATCAAGTTTTAGATATCATTAAATGGCTGCATGAGGAATATCAAATGACGATTATTATGGTGCTACATGATATTAATCAAGCGATTGAATATAGTGACGAACTGATTTGTCTAGGCAATAAAGGATTACTTGCGCAAGGGCGACCTAAAGATATTATTGACCACACATTAATTCAAGACATGTACCACATTGATGCAAAGATACTTCAAGATCCTGATTGCGGCACGGTCATTGTCAAAAAACGAGGCGGACACAACAAATGAAATTAGTGCTTCGATTATGTCAAATCATCCTAATAGCAGTTATCGTCATTTCAGTCTATCAAATTTATCATTTACATTTAGCAGATAAACAAGCTGAAGAAAGATATAAGAACTTACAACAAAACTATACTACGCAATCAGCAAATAATGAGGTCAGACCACAGTTTACACAATTAGAACAAGTGAACAAGGATATTGTTGGCTGGATTCACCTTAGTGATTCAACTTTAAATTATCCGGTATTGCAGGCTAAAGATAATAAGACTTATTTACAGCATGATTTTGAGCATGAAGCAAGTCGCAAAGGTAGTATTTTTATGGATTATCGTAATGCGATAGCACAGCCTGATTTAAACACTGTCATTTATGGACATCATGTTGGTGATAACACCATGTTTGATGTATTAGAAAAATATTTAAAACAATCATTTTATGATAAGCATAAAAGCATTCAATTCGATACAAAATATCATAAATATCGCTTAGAAGTTTTAAGTGCTTATCAAACAACGACGAAAGATAATTATATTCAAACATATTTTAAAACGCAGCAAGCCTATGACAAATTTTTAAAAGAAACGATGCGCAAGTCGGTAATAAATACTACTACAGAAGTATCAGCTAAAGATAAGATTGTAACGTTATCGACATGTGAAGATGCGTATAGTCAAACATCTGGCCGTATTGTAGTGGTCACAAAATTAGTTGAATTAAAATAGAAAAGGAGCATGTAGCAATGAATTTTATGGCAGAAAACAAATTAAAGTTAGATAAAGGTACAGCAGAAGGGATTATCGATCGATTCTATACTAGACATGGGATAGAGACATTAGAAGGCTTTAAAGGCATGTTTGTTACGAAAACACATGAATTAGAAGATTATGATGAAGTGAAAATTTTAACATTATGGGACACTGAAGAAGATTTTAAAGATTGGTTACAATCAGATGTTTTTCGCAAAGCACACCAACATGTACGTCATCAATCACAAGATAGTTCAAGTCCAATCTTAGAAAATACTGTAATAAAATATGACATTGGTTATCAATATTTAAAGTAAAGTGAATCAGATTGCTTTGAAATTTATTCATGCAATCAGCACTGGGGAATAGAGAATTGATGGAGGTAAATAAGTGAGCAGAAATAAATTAATATTTTGTGTAATTACCGTCACTGCATTGTCACAATTGATAAGTACGCCACTAAGTTCCTATGCGATGGATACGCAAGTGCATCAACATAAAAATAAAAAGGTACATAAGCAAGATGAGGATGCGTATCTTAGCCCAAAAGACAAGCACATTGAATCAACGGAAGTACCAATCAATGATATTGAAGAAGAAGTACCATTGCCTAAAGTGGTTGCCTCGCATCAACGCGTCAATCAGCATAAGCCACCTAAAGTAACTTTATTACCACCTAATGAGACGTCAACAGTTGCATCTCAGCATGATGATGAAACATTGATTCAACGTATGCAACATGATGAAGAATCGAACGATGTACAATCTAAGCAGTTAACGACGTCTAAGGCACAACATCAGCAAGTTAACAATCCTCAGACGAGTGAAAATGAGTCATCTCAAAGGAGAGCAGCGCAAGTTGTGACGAAGCAGGGAGATTCATCTACAAATGGTTATCGCGATACAGCGATATTGCAGCAAGCGCCAGATACTGATGATGATAAAGTTGAAACACAGTATGAAGTTGCTCAGAGTAGTGACACGCGTGAATTTATACAAAACATTGCTGAAGATGCACATCATGTTGCACAAAAGGAACATTTGTATGCTTCTGTAATGATTGCACAAGCCATATTAGAATCTGATTCTGGTAATAGTGCGCTTGCAAGTGCGCCACATAACAATTTATTTGGCGTGAAAGGTGCTTATCAAGGAGAAACTACAAACTTCAATACATTAGAAGCAGATTCTGAAGGTAAAATGTATCAAACAACTGCAGCATTTCGCAATTATCCTGATACTAAAGCAGCATTAGAAGACTATGCTAAGTTAATTCGTTATGGTATCGACGGGAATAACAATATTTATCAAGGTAGTTGGAAGACACCTGGCATGACATATGAAGATGCTACAAAAAGTTTAGTAGGTACGTATTCAACGGATCCTGATTACGATAAAAAGTTAAATAGTATTATTAAACAATATCGTCTAACGGAACTGGATGGAGAAGAAATGCCTATTTTAGATGAAGCATTTTTCAATAAGTCTTACGATGATAATCAAGGTGACTATAAGCCGTTTAAAGAAATGGACAGTCAGTCTAAAAACTTTTACCCACAAGGGCAGTGTACCTGGTATGTCTATAATCGTTTGCAACAATTTAATCTTTATGTAGATGGATCAATGGGTAATGGCGGAGACTGGGCTGTGCGTGCTCGTGATAAAGGCTATCAAGTGTCAAATCATCCATCAGAACATACAGCGGTATCGTTTAAACCAGGGCAGCTTAATGCGGATCGCTATTATGGACATGTTGCGTTTGTCGAAAAAGTAAACAGCGATGGTTCAATTATTATCTCAGAAAGCAATGTCAAAGGCTTAGGTGTGATTTCATATCGTAAAATCAATGCTAATCAAGCTGAGACATTACAATATATTCAACCTTAAGAAGCATTGTGAATGCAAGTGTTGTGCTATAAAGTATCATCTTGGGACACGAGTCATTGAAAAAGAACAGGCTCTGGGACATACATCTCAGAAAAATAACACTCAGATGAATTAAATTCAACTCATCTGAGTGCTTCTTTTTTATTCAATGTGATGTGCACCCCAAAAGTTGTACTTTGGTTTAGTACAATGCTTCGTATTGTTGGTTTTCTTAGAGGACAGTTTCAGCCTGTCTTGTTTCTTCATAAGTCTTGCCAAAATACTTTGCAGTTATAGCTAAGTTACACACCTATGCATGGCGATGCATTTAGTTATAATTTAGCGTGCGGTATGTCTGAAGGTTGACTACTTTTTTATAATTTTTTAACAGTTAGTAATAAATATATAAAGAATGGCGCACCAAAAGCGGCTATAAATATACCAGCAGGAACTTCTTTTGGAAGAAATAAGGTACGTCCAATTAAATCGGCAATGACTATTGAGATGGCACCTAACATTCCTGACATCAACAATTTGCTAGCGTAACTGCCTTTAACGATTGTCTTAGCAATGTGTGTGGCAATTAATCCAACGAAGCTAATATTTCCCACTAGACTAATGGCTATGGATACTAATATCGTAGCTATTAGTATTTGCATTAGTTTCATGCGCTGTACATGTAAACCTAAACCAATAGCTAAAGGGTCAGTTAATGCGGATATTTTCATTTTAGGAATGATTACCAGAAGCAGTGGAACAATCGCAATAAGGACACTACCTAGAACAATACTATCTTTAAATGTTGCGCCATAGAGACTTCCCACTAACCATGTGTAAGCTTTAGCAGCTGATAGTTGCTTGGTCGTTATAAGCAAGCCTTGTACTAATGCTATGCAGAGCGTTTGCATAGAAATGCCAATAATAATTAATGTTGTTGGCTTAATTTGGCCGTGCTTTTGAAAGATGAGTAGAACCAGCATTGCAATCATCCCTCCAGTCACTGCGAATAGTGGGAGCACCTGTATACTTATTTGATTAAAAAAGTTAATAAATATGACTGCTCCTAAGCTCGCACCTCCTGTAATGCCGATAATATCGGGTGAGGCAATAGGATTCTTTAGCACATTTTGCAGTATTAAACCACTTATACCGAGAGCCATACCAGCTAAAATGGCTAATATGATTCGCGGCAAGCGCAATACCTCTATCGTAAACTGATCAATACTATCAGCTGGATTGAAAAAATACATGACAATGCGTTGCAAAGAAATATAACTGGAACCAGCCATCATGCTAATAACTGAAATTACTATTAAGAAAATAAGCGCAATGATAAGGTAATAAAAGTCTTTCTTTTTAATCCTTTCTGTCATAAGCGATGTGGTCCTTTCTGCATAAGATAAATTAATACACTTGCACCCATTATAGCGGTTACAACACCGATGGGTAGTTCAAGCGGTTGGATAATTACTCGTGCAATCATATCCGATAAGAGCATTAAATTCGCGCCAGCAAGTGCATTAAATGGTATGAGGTATTTATAATTTGGTGGCAATAGTCTTTTACTTATGTTGGGGACGATTAAGCCAATAAATGCAATTGAACCAGCCACAGCAACGGAAATACTTGCTAACATACTAATCAGTAGTATAATGAGCCATTTTACTACTCTAATATTTTGTCCTAAACCAGTAGCGATATCGTCACTTGTCATCAAGATATTAATATGCGCACCCATACTGAATGCGATAAGTATAAGTATTAAAATGAGTGGAATAATCCATGTCATATCCCAAATATTACGTAATGATACAGAACCACTTAACCAAAATAATAGGCCTTGTAAATCTGTTTCATTCATGATTAAAATGCCTTGTGTGAACGCTGTAAATAACATAGATATTGCAGCACCGGCTAGAATTACACGTTGTGGTGAGAATTGAGTCTGTCTAAACATTCCTAATGTGACAACTAATATGGTTACAATAATGGCACCTAGAAATGCAATAACGATAATTACTTTAAATGATTGAATCTGGAAAAAAGTAATGCTCAAGATAACAAAAAATACTGCACCCGCATTTACACCAAATAATCCTGGAGAGGCAATAGGGTTACGTGTGAGTGCTTGCATCAACAAACCTGCTATGGCTAGTGCAGCACCAGTAAGCAATGCAATGATTGTTCTAGAGGTTCGTGTTCCAGTAACAATGTGGTGTAGCTCATTCGCGCTATCAAAGTTGAATAACGCTTGTATCAACGTCATAGGTGATACAAGCGTGTTTCCAATCATCAAACTAGAGATAGCTACAATAACAAGGCAGAAACCAGCAAGTGCGATTTGATATTTTGGTTTAAGTAGCATTGAATAACTCCTTAGTTACTTTGATTGTTTATCAATATTGAGTTTGTCATATAAATCATCGATGAGTTTTAACGAAGATTGATAACCACCAGCTAAATTCCAAGTGATTTCGTCTAAGTCGGTTGATACTTGGTTATTTTTAACTGCAGTTAAATGTTTCCATTCTTTACTTGACGTCCATTCATCTTCTGTTTTCTTAACTAACCCTGCATCTTTTGCGGTAGGATCAGACTGAACCACAAAGATATGGTCCGCTTTCATTAATGGAATACTTTCTTTTGATGTTAGCTGAATAATGTCTTTTCCTTTATCTACTTCTTTTTGTAAAGCTTTATTTCGTTTAAATCCTAAATCACTTAATATTTCACCAGCGTAACCACCAGCATATATTCTAGTATGATCTGCACGGAAGTTGACTACTGAAGCAGACAATGGCCAAGCGTCTTTATATTTTGCCTCAGCATCCTTTTTAAATGCTGCGACTTTATCATCATATTTTTTAAGTAATTTATCTGCTTTACGTTCTTTTCCTAAAGCCTTACCCATTAACTTTGTAGTATCTTTAAACTTAAAGACATTATCAGTCGAAATGGTTGGCGCAATTTTAGATAATTGATCATAAACCTTTTCATTTCGAACTTTGGAAGCGACAATCAAATCTGGTTTTAGTTTAGAAATTTCTTCTAAATTAGGCGTAGGTTCTTGTCCAACAATCGTTGTGTCTTTTAACGCCTTTTTTAAATAATTGTATTTTGGTTTTTGTGTCCATGATTCAACAGCTCCTACAGGCTTAACACCTAAAGAGACAGCGACATCAGTGGCACCTTGATATAATGTAACCACACGTTTAGGTTGACCTTTAATTTCTGTGGTTCCCATCGCATGTTTAATTTTCATTGTGTCCTTGTCTGACTGATCTGATGTTGATTTATTAGAATTTCCACTACATCCTGCTAAAATGACAATACAAGCAAGTGCAGTAACTATAATGTTAACAACTTTATTCATTGACTAAATGAGCCTCCTTCATGATGTATGACAATGATAATCATTATCAAGATTAGTATCTATGATTAGGTTTTCTAAGTCAACAAAAATTTTATAATTTATATGTAATTTAAACTTAGTATATAGATATAAAAAAATATAAATGTTAAAGTTTTATGTAGTAAAAATTATTGTTGATTAATATTATAGTATACGGGGATTTTGGAGCAGTATTTATGATTGTCTAAAGTCAAATATGTCAAATAAGCAAATGCTTATGTGCTATTAGATATAAAATGTCCCCTTCAAAATGGAGCTATGAATGCTGATTTTGAAGGGGTAACGAATATATGTTAAATGTTTAAATTATTATAGAATGTCTTCTATTTATAGTTTTCAGTTTCATCGGCTAAGTTAATTTGTACATTGTCATTACTTTGCTTAAGTTTAGAAATAATATTTTCTTTTTCCTTTTCACTTCGAGTTTGGCTTAATTTATATGCTGCTTCCAATCGGTTTACTTTGATTTTAAATCCTATGACACCTTTAATTTGTTTTAAAGTTTGATTAGACAGTTTATCCCAAGTAGCACCATTTTCGCGATGCGCTTCATATTTATTAAGCATACTTTTTAATGCATATGTTAATTCAGCTTCGTTTAATAGCGCACCAGTGCCATAAGCATGCACACTTTGATAATCCCATGTTGGTACATCTTCTTCTTCGTACCAACTTGAAGAAATATAACTATGAGGACCTGAAAAGATCACTAGTATATTTGAATTATCTTGTATCGTCTTCCATTGCGGGTTGCCTTTTGCAAAATGTCCGGATAAATACATCGTGTCTTCGTTGTATTCAATCATTACGGGTACATGTGTAGCAATAGGAATATGATCATCAACGGTAACTATTGTGACAAAGTTATGTTCTTCCATAAATTTTTTAATATTGTTATCATTTTTCATTTGGTAGTGCTTTGGAATATACATGATACTCTCTCCTTTATATATGCATCATCATAATATAATCTGTTTGTTTTTCGTCTCCCATATAAAATATGTGGCTATCAATTACATGAAATCCCAAGCTTTTATAAAATATTATGGCGTTATCATTTTTTTCCCACACACCTAACCAAATAGAGTCACAAGAAAGTTGATTTGCTAATGTTAACGCTTGATTGAATAATGCTTTTCCTAGCCCTTTATGCTGAAAAGTGCTTAAGATATATATACGCTCAATCTCTAAATCGTTGTCATTGTACGTTTCAGTTTGGGCATCTTTGATATTTAATTTTAAATATCCTGCCAATTTATCTTCATCATAAATAAAGTAAAAAAAGGAATGGGGGTTATTTAATTCATCGATGACTTTATCATGAGTGAAATTTTCAGCTAGATATTGATTAATATTCTCTTCTTTATTTTGAAATCTAAACGTTTCATCAAATGTTTGATAAGCGATCTTTTGTAATTGAACTGCATCATCAATAGTACATGATCTGATCATTTTAATTACACCCTTAACTAATACTTTCTTTTGTAACCCTTTTTTACTTTGGACCAATCTTCAGATATGTTTTGTTTTACTCTTTTTAATGCCAGTGATAAATCAGTAATTTCTTTCTGGGAAAAACCTTGTAATGCAACGGCATTTGAATGATTGTTTTCTCTAATAATGAATGGATAAAGTGATTTACCCTTTTCGGTTGGGAATAGCAATTTGTTCTTTTTATTAGTAGCATCATTTTTCTTTACAATCATATGATTTTTTTCGAGATTTTTAATAGCTCTAGAAGCCGTAGTGCGATCAATTTTTAACATTTCAGCTAATTTTTCTTGGATAATTCCAGGATTTTCACATATTCTAGTCAAATAAATAAACTGCCCTTTAGTAAGATCAATTTCTTTAAATTCAATATTGCTAATAGAATCCAGTGCTCTGGCAATAACACCGATATCTCTTAAAATATCTTCCACATAACAACCTCCTAATAAAATTGTTGCATTTGCAAGTATATAACAACAATAATATAGCACAAAAAAATCGACAAAACCAGTTTCTTCTAACAAAAGAAGCTGGGGTGGGGCCCCCAACAGAGAGGGAGCGGGACAGTATTCATAATGAATTCGTAGTCCCGCCCCGG
>NZ_KV830919.1:0-201 GCF_001836955.1 Staphylococcus sp. HMSC063A07 | reverse complement strand
TCAAATTCTTGATCTCGAAAGCCTTCTTTATCGTAGAAATCCTCGAGATTCTTGGTTGGATACAAGCTTAATGTTTGATTAAATGTTTTCTTAATTTGAGCATTTCGACTATTTGTTTTTGTCAAGATGATACAACCTCCAATCAATATAATAAGTAGGATCAAACATATACCGAGCTTTAACTTCCTTGACTGTCGCATC
>NZ_KV830918.1:31824-32102 GCF_001836955.1 Staphylococcus sp. HMSC063A07 | reverse complement strand
TTTTTTTAACTTATCATTCGGTATTGGCTTCGTTGGGATAATTCGATTATGTTCCATTTTCACTGGATATTTCTTTTTATTATTTAAGGGTCTACCTTTACTATCCTCTGTTATTTCATTGACAATAAAATTACCTTTTGTTGTTCTAGTATTGCGATTTATATAGAGCACCATTCCTCTAGATTCCATATTCTTACCTTTGGGTTCAATAACCATTTCAGAATAAATGATCCAAGTGCCTTTATCATCTTTATCAAATTCTTGATCTCGAAAGCCTT
>NZ_KV830918.1:30914-31724 GCF_001836955.1 Staphylococcus sp. HMSC063A07 | reverse complement strand
TATGGATGATCCTTTTAAATCGCCATCGCCCTTCAACTTTAATTCAGGGGCTTGTTTGGTTGGGATATTATATCTCTTCCTTAACTGTTGTACATTATAATCATCATTATTCAACAGATATTTAGCAGAATAACTTGGCACATTTGGATTGTATGAAATATCTCCATTTTTATAATCTTTAAAGTCTTTAAAGTTGCCGTATTGTACAAAAAACTTAAAGTTTTCTATTTCTTTTTTTAACTTATCATTCGGTATTGGCTTTATTGGGATAATTTTATTATGTTCCATTTTCACTGGATATTTTTTATCTTTATTATGCACATATCCTTTTTTGTCTTCTGTTATCTCGCTTATTAAAAAATATCCTTTCGTTGTTCTAGTATTGCGATTTACATGTAGCACCATTCCTCTAGATTCCATATTTCTACCTTTTGGCTCGATAACCATTTCAGAATGAATGATCCAAGTGCCTTTATCTCCTTTATCAAATTCTTGATCTCGAAAGCCTTCTTTATCGTAGAAATCTTCAAGATTTTTTGTTGGATACACACTTAACGTTTTATTAAAACTTTTTTTAATTTGAGCTTCTTTGTTAAAAGATCCACACCCTCCAACAAAAATGACTAAGATAAACAAACTTGCACATAACTTTAGTTTTTTTGAATGCTCCATTTTTTCACACCCCCATATTATTCTATATACTACGCTTGGTCTGTTTAGAATAACCTATTATGTCTCTAGATTTGATATTCAGAGTTTGACTCATGATTTATTAACCTCACTTGGAGTAAATTGTACAGAATCTGTAAA
>NZ_KV830918.1:20177-30814 GCF_001836955.1 Staphylococcus sp. HMSC063A07 | reverse complement strand
CCGAGCTTTAACTTCCTTGACTGTCGCATCTCTTCACATCCTTATATTTTTCTCCACATATGATATATTTATAAAATTTGATTTTATGATACTAATTTCTCTTTCATGTTAGCAATCAATTCATAAGCAATCAATTTAATTTGTTTTTGTATGATTTATTTATAATTATATTACACAAAAAGCGCATCATTTATGACACGCTTCTAATCAATATTCAGTTTTGATACACTATTTGTTTCTTCAGAATTACTTATTAATTTTCTGTTAATGTTGGATATTCAGTTTTGCTCATGATTCATCACGCTCAGTAGGTTTGAAATTAATACTATCTGTAAAAAAGATATTTTCTTCTTGATTTTCTACAAAAGTGAATTCTAGGTTTTTATGCCCTACAGATGACCCTTTCAAGTCGCCATCACCTTTCAACAGTAGTTTCGGTGCTTGTTTCGTTGGGATATTATATCGTTTTCTTAACTGTTGTACATTATAATCATCATTACTTAACTGATATTTGGCGGAATAACTCGGTACATTTGGATTGTATGAAATATCTCCACCTTTGTAATCATTCAAATCTTTAAATTTGCCATATTGTACAAAAAATTTAAAGTTTTCGATTTCTTTTTTTAACTTGTCGTCATGTATTGGCTTCGTTGGAATAATTTTATTATGTTCCATTTTCACTGGATATTTTTTATCTTTACTATGTGTATAGCCTTTACTGTCCTCTGTTATTTCTCTAACAATAAAATTACCTTTTGTTGTTCTAGTATTTCTATTTACATATAGAGTCATCCCTCTTGACTTCAAACTCTCATCTTTGTGTTGAATAGTCATTTCAGAACTAATAATCCACGTCCCCTTATCGCCTTTATCAAATTCTTGATCTCGAAAACCTTATTTATCGTAAAAATCATCGAGATTCTTCGTAGGATATAGCTTTAATGTCTTATTAAAGCTTTGTTTGATTTGTGCCTCTCTGCTAAACTCTTTTTTACTACTTTCTGTTTTAGTGTTTTCTTTTTGGCTGCTTCCACATCCACTAATACAAAATATTAACAGTAAAAAAACGATACTCAGACTTAATCTCTTTAAATGTTTCATCCTTCCACCCCTTTTTTACATTAATTTCTCTTTTATAGTACCAAACAATATTTATGTAATCTATTTTAATTTTTATATAATGCGTATTTAACATAAAAGTGCACCTATAACAATACAAATGTAGTCTGAACTACTACGTTTTAAATAAATATGTTTTAATATTCAATTATTAAAAATACGAATACTATCAAACCTTACTGAGATTATCATAATTAATTTTTTAAAAAGCTTTTATTAAGATTTTATAAATTTTTTAATTAGGTAATTGTTTTTGTGTAGGTAAATGTATTATGATATAGACTGTCTAGACAAGAAGATGTGAATGCTTAATTATGTTTATTAAAGAATGAATATGAAAGAAGGACTTAAATGAACAAACAACTATTGAATTTTCAAAAGTATTTTTATCTTAAATATTTAAAACAATCATCCTCAACACATCGGATGACATATTGGGTAAAATTGGATACCCGTATTGATTGTCATCAACTGGTGTATGCATTATTAAATGTCGTACAACACCAACCTGTATTAAGATCACAATTCAATATTGATGATTCGGATGATTTATGTGTAAGCATTCGAGAATTTTTCCCGTTTATTGAATTAAAAGCTTTCGATGACTATTCCAAAAATATTGATATCGAAAGTTTCTTCCAACAAAAATTGAATTCATACTATTTAAATCAATTACCTCAATTTAACTTTACAATTTATCAATTTCTTGATGAAGCATACTTACTTTTAGATTTCCATTCTATGATTTTTAACGATAACCAATTACAAATATTTTTATCAGAATTAAATAAGGCTTACAAACATTCACTCAATCAGCATGCTGGAATATCTCAATTCTATATGACGGTACAAAAGATAAACGAAAAAGCATGCAATCCAAATGCACCAAAAGACTTTAATCAATTTAAAGTACTTCATGCAGATAATGAAAATTATGCCTATATGCCTGTAAAAAATGTCTCTGATAAAAAAGAGATGCGCTATGTACGTACACAACTCTCATCATTTGATATCCATCGATTAGCAGTTAGCACATATTTGGCACATCACTTTATGAGTCAATCAAATGAAGTGGCATTGAACATCCACTTCCCAGTAGCGAATAAACAATCAGAGTTGTTGATGGTACCGAATTCAAATGTGTCCCCAGTATGTTTATACATTGACCAACACGCATCCGTAGACAGTCTGTTAACAGCTTGGACATCCGCAATTCATTCATTACAAAACCATGGTGCGTCATTCATTACAGAAGCAAATGCTGACGTCATGGAATTAGAAAGTATGTTTCATGTAACACCAGTAGTAGCAGACTTTGAACTTCATCAAGTTTCACATGAGGTACATCGTTTGTACAACAATAAATCTTCATTAGCGAATATTGAAATCTATCCACTCGCAAATGGTGGTTTTGACTTAGTTTACGATGCAAATGCCTATGATGATTTAACGATTCAAACATTACGCCGTTTAATTACAACCATTTATATGCAATCTGTAAATCAACCAACTATGTTAGTACAAGAGATTCAATTAAATGATCAAACTGACTTACAATTATACGAAAGAATAAATAGTCATAGTATGACCCAACTGAATGGTAATGATGCTTATCAAACTGTAATGAGCCGCTTCGAATATCAAGTTAATCAACATCCTGATGCAATCGCCTTACAATTTGAACAGCAATCTATGACATACCGTCAGTTAAATCAACAAGCCAATTACATTGCACACTTATTGAGAACGACTTATGGCATTCAACCAAATGATACGGTCGCTTTAATTATGGAACGCAGTATGGAAATGATTGTAGCTATATTAGGTATTCTAAAATCTGGTGCTGGCTATCTACCTATTGATCCAGACTATCCACAAGAAAGAACACACTATATTCTTAAAGATGCGATGCCTAAAGCGATAATCACATATCATATAACACTGCAGTCAGACTTACCTCTTATCAAAATGGAGGAAATCAATTGGGAAGAATGCACGTATATTGATAATCTGCCACACATTAATACACCAGAAGACACTGCCTATGTCATCTATACTTCTGGAACAACCGGTAAACCTAAGGGAACTGTCATCGCACATAGAGGTATCGATCGCCTAGTTCACCAACCTAACTATGTTGAACTTAACGATGACACGGTGATTTTATTATCAGGAACGATTGCCTTTGATGCTGCAACCTTTGAAATTTACGGAGCTTTATTAAATGGTGGTCGCTTAATTATCACATCAAAAGATACTTTACTTGATTCTAAGCAATTGGGCCAAACCATTGCAGATAAACAGGTCAATACAATGTGGTTAACTTCATCACTTTTCAATCAAATTGCCAGTGAGCGTATCGAAGTGTTAGAATCTCTCAAATATTTACTTATCGGTGGAGAAGTGTTGAATGCTAAATGGGTAAACCTATTGAATTCACGTGCACGACACCCACAAATAATCAATGGTTATGGTCCAACTGAAAATACAACGTTTACGACCACTTATGCTATTCCACCAAAATTACCTGCACGTATTCCAATTGGTAGTCCGATTAATGGAACGACTGTCTATGTCATCCAAGGTCAACGATTATGTGGTGTAGGTGTGCCTGGGGAATTATGTATTGGTGGTTCAGGTTTAGCAAAAGGTTATTTGAATCAACCTGAGCAAACGCAACAGAGCTTTGTTAAATCTCCATTAAATGGGGAAGCGATTTATAAAAGTGGTGACTTAGTTCGTCTACAAGAAGATGGTAATATCGACTACATTAGTCGTATCGATAAGCAAGTGAAAATTCGTGGTTTCAGAATCGAATTATCAGAAATTGAAAAAGCAATCGAAGCGATACGCGATATTAATAAAGCTGTCGTCGTTGTGCATGAACATGAGCAAGATCGTGATAAACAAATTGTGGCATATTATGAGGCTTCTCAACCACAATCAACAAGCACATTGAAGAAGTTATTAAGTCACACGCTACCTAATTATATGATTCCAGTTCATTTTATGAAAATAGACAAAATTCCTATTACAATCAATGGTAAGTTAGACACACGTGCTTTACCAGATATTGATATGATTGATGAATCCAATTATGTTGCGCCACGTAATGAACTTGAACGCGTCCTTTGCCGCATATTTGAAGAAATTTTACATGTTGATCGCGTAGGTATTAAAGACAATTTCTTTGAACTGGGTGGTCACTCATTGAGAGCGACATTAGTGGTTAATCGTATTGAAGAACAGCTTCAAAAGCGCCTTAAAGTTGGAGATATTATGAAGTCTCCTACTGTTAAAGCCCTTAGTCAACAGCTTAAAGAGACTCAAAATGAACACTATGAAGTGATTCCTAAAGCTTCAGAAGATACGCAATACGAATTAAGTGCTGTTCAAAAAAGTATGTATTTATTATGGAGTGTAAATCCAAAAGATACCGTATATAACATCCCATTTTTATGGCGCCTTACTTCAGAATTAAATGTCAATCAATTGCAACGTAGCTTGTCACAATTAATTCAGCGCCATGAAATATTACGTACTCAATACATCATTGATCATAATGAAGTTAAACAACGCATTGCGAAAGATGTTATTCCGGACTTTGAGGAAGTAACTACAGATTTAACGGATGAACAAGATATCATTCATGCCTATACGCATCCTTTCAACTTGGAAAAACCAAGCCAAATACGCATGAAATATATTCACTCTCCTGAACATCACTATTTATTTATTGATACGCATCACAGTATCAACGATGGCATGAGTAATACAATTTTATTAGCAGATTTGAATGCGCTATATCAAAATAAATCTTTACCTCAATTGTCATTACAATATAGAGACTATAGTGAGTGGATGGCACAACGTGATTTATCAACACAACGTCATTATTGGCTTGAACAATTTGAAGATGGTGTGCCTGTGTTAAATATGCCAACAGATTATCCTAGACCAAGCATTAAAACGACACATGGTCATATGATGACATTTCATTATGACCAAACATTCAAATCACAACTCAAGTCTTATGTTGAACAACATCAAATTACTGATTTTATGTTCTTTGCGAGCGCAATTATGGTGCTGCTTCATAAATATACACGACAAGACGACCTTGTTATTGGTAGCGTGATTAGCTCACGAACACATAGAGATACTGAGAATATGCTAGGAATGTTTGCCAACACACTCGTATATCGTGGACAACCGTCAAATGACAAGCCTTGGGAACAATTTATTTCTGAAATGAAAGAGACAAGTTTAGCTGCTTATGAACAGCAAGAATATCCATTCGAAAGCCTAGTCAATGATTTAGTTGGCGACCGAGATCCTTCACGTAACCCATTATTTGATGTGATGCTTGTGCTTCAAAATAATGAGACAAATCACGCTAACTTTGGTCATAGTCGCTTGACACATATACCACCTCAATCCACGACAGCAAAGTTTGATCTATCCTTTATTATCGAGGAAGATTATAACGACTATACCGTGAACATTGAGTACAATACTGATTTATATAGTAAAGCAACCATTCAATTGATGGCACAACAACTTGAAAATATTTTCAAATATGTGATTACTACTTCAAATCCAAAAATTAAAGAGATACAAGAAGATCCACATATCTTAGATTGGATAAACACAAACGTTAATTGTTATACACGAGACGATACAACCCATGAAACGGTTCAACAGCGCTTTAACCGTGTTGTGAAGCAACATAGTGAAGATGTAGCACTTAGAATGAATGGCCAATCAATGACCTATCAAACATTAGATGCCTATGCTAATCAACTCGCATATGAATTAACGGTAAACGGCGTTCAATCTGGGGACCGTATCGCATTACTCACTGAACGCAGCTTTGAAATGATTATTAGCATGGTGGCTGCGATCAAGGTTGGTGCCTCATATGTTCCAATTGATGTGGCACATCCAGATAAACGTATCGATTATATGATTAAAGATGCCCAAGCATCTGCCGTTATCACATATGGCAAAGATATACACATGAATATACCAACCATTGCGCTTGAAACTTTAGAGCTGACAAATAATAACAAACGTCCATTTTCTGAGTATGCGGGCAGTCTAGAAGATGAAATATATTGTATCTATACGTCAGGAACCACAGGTATGCCTAAAGGTGTGTCCATTCAACAAAGCAATATACTTAATTTAGTAAACGCATGGACAGATCGACTTGAGCTCTCAGAACATGAAACAATTATTCAATATTCAAATTATGTCTTTGATGCATCTGCCATGGATATTTACTCTAGCTTATTAAATGGGCACACACTTGTTATTGCAAATAAAAATGAACGTACTAATACCGAGCTGTTAGAACAACTGATTACAAAGGAAGCAATAACGGTAGCATCCATACCACTTCAAGTATTAAATGTGATGCATCAATTTTACATTCCTAAAATTATTACTGGTGGCGCTACAAGTACACCTTCATTTGTACAGCACATTTCCAAACATTGCGATACGTATTACAACGCTTATGGTCCTTCTGAATCAACCGTTGTAACAACAACTTGGTCACACGCTAAAGGAGACCCAATACCATCAACCATACCAATCGGGCAGCCTTTAGCTAACATTCAAGTTTATATCGTTTCTGAGATGCAATTATGTGGCATCGGTATCGCAGGAGAATTATGTATTGCAGGAGACAGTCTAGCTGCAGGCTACCTTAATCAACCTGAACTGAACGCTCAAGCATTTATAGACAATCCTTTTGGTACAGGAAAACTATATAGAAGTGGTGATTTAGCACGATTTACTCCTGATGGCAACATTGAATTTTTAGGTCGTATCGATAAACAAGTTAAAGTCAATGGTTATAGAATCGAATTAGAAGAAATTGAAAATGTAATCAATGCGCTAGATGGTGTCGATGATAGTGTAGTAATCATTCGTCAACAAGGCGGCCATGATTTATTACACGCCTACTATGTGGGTAATCATGATATAGCATCGCATCTACTTAAACAATTAACTCAATACTTGCCAAAATACATGATTCCTAATACATTCACTGCCATTGATGAAATTCCATTAACAAGTAACGATAAAGTTGATGAATCTAAGCTACCAAATCCTGAAATGCATCACCATCAATTTGAGCCACCAAGAAATGACACCGAGCAAATTTTTGCCTCAATCATGGCAGAAATACTAGATATTTCTGAAATAGGCATAGATGATGACTTCTTTAAATTAGGAGGCAGTTCCTTAGATACTATGGTCCTTATTTCTAAACTTAAAAGGAAACATATTCATCTTACTATGCAAGATATCTATCAATATAAGACAATCCGTCATTTGTCAGCACACTTAGAACAGCAAAGTGACGAATCGTGCGTTACTTTACCGGATCACTTACCTCAATTACAGTCATTAATCAAACAACGCTATCAAATGCGTTCAAAACCAATGATAGTAAGACATCTAGGTCATGTGTTATTAACAGGCGCAACAGGTTTCTTAGGCGCATATTTAATTAATGAATTAACCGGTTATACTGATAAAATTACTTGCGTAGTGAGAGGACAGAATAAGAAAGACGCACGTCAATTAGTAGAAGAAAACTTAAGTTGCTATTTTGATCCTGCACATGTTGCTGACTTAATGATACGTGTTGAAGTCGTATTAGGTGAATTCTCCAACTTAGATATATTAAACATCACAAATCATATTGACACCATTATTCATGCAGGTGCACGGACAGATCATTTTGGAGATGATGAGGCATTTATCAACGTAAATGTGAAAAGTACAGAAGATTTATTAACACTTGCTGAAACACATAAAGCGCGATTTATTTACATTTCAACAATTAGTGTAGGAACAGTATTTGACTCCCATGCCGAGGATTATACTTTTTCAGAACAAGATTTATATAAAGGTCAGCTATTCACATCTCCTTACACAAAAAGTAAATTCTATAGCGAAATCAAAGTGTTAGAAGCAATAGAAGCTGGTTTAGATGCTCAAATCATGCGATTAGGCAACTTAACAAGCGCATACACTGGAAAACTAAATATGAAAAATTTAACAACAAATCGTTTCTCAATCGTCATGAATGATTTATTAAAATTACCATTTATCGGTGACAGTTTTTCACAAACAGAAATTGAATTTTCATTTATTGATATCACTGCAAGAGATATCGTGACATTAGCAATTTCAAATGCCACACCTATCATCTATCACGTCTATTCACCACATGTACTCACAATGAAAAACGTGTTAGAAGAAACAAAAGATACCGACTTGCCACTGATCAATGATGAGGAATTTGATAAAGCCTTACATGAATTAAACATGCATGAAGTAATTGGATTAAATAGTCAAGCATCCAACCAAATAACTGGTGTCACCCAGTCATCAATGACTCAAAATTTGCTTAGAGATTTAGACGAAGTATGGCCTAAAGTTACACAACATTGGTTATATCAATGGCGGGAACTACTCAATGAAAAATTTGAATGTAAAGAATACCATAGATGAAATTATTTATTACCCAAATGAACCATACTTATAAAGACATTGCGCACTGGATGTCTCAAAGTCATCGACAATTGAAAAAGCCCGAACGTCTAACATATCGTTTTTCTAAGGATAAATGGATGCATCGTATAGGCGACTTATTGATACAATACAGCATCGAACACACCCATGGACTCATGCCAAGCCAATGGTCATATGATATCCAGCCTAATGGACACGTCAAAATTGCAAGCCCAATCGACATCTATGTGAATCTTTCATACAGTTTCCCTTATATTATCTGCGCAATAGACCATTTGCCTATAGGTGCAGATATTGAAGAAATAAAAGGCATGGATGATTTAAACATCGCCAAACAGTTTTCAACAAACGAATTCAATCAAATACAAACACTTGAAGACTTCTATACAATTTGGACCAAAAAAGAAAGTTATTCAAAAATGATAGGAGAAGGTCTAATACGAGGATTAGCATATTACGATGTGACAAAACCATTATACTATCAGCACCACACCATAAAGTTCAAACAACATCTTATAGACAACTGTATCATTCAACTCTGTCATATAAGTAGCAATCATCCATTCGAAATAGTAGATGTGCCTTTAAAACAATTATTTTAATGACAGGAGCGGGACAGAAAACTAATTGATATAAAATTAGGTAGCCCGTTCCACCTCCTTTGTACAACAGCTTTTATATTTAAAAATTTATTTGTTGAAGTCCGTACGCAAAATTGAGTTTGATTTATTTGAACGCATAAGCTTAATACTTACACATAAATAAAATTTATTTCTGAAAAAGGTTACTTTACTAAAAAATGCTGCAAATATTCTATTCTAGGCTGAGATATTAATTATATTTCAGCCTATTTATTGATATTTAAAAAACAAAGAAATAACATTTTCATCAGTCAAATTTACATATAAATTCTGTACTTAATTGAACATGTTTCCAATTTAGAATTGTATATTTTTAATTTTTATATCCTCGTTTAAATTTTATTATTAATAGAATTACTCCAACTATAAATAATAGGGTATACAAATTTTGCCCTAAAAGTGCATTAAAAAATAAAACAATTACCATAACTATTCCTAATCCAATAAGCATAGCAGTTATTATCATTATATATGGACCTACAGCATAAGGAATAGAGTCACTGTCTTCGCCATAAAAGTATTTATCAAAAAAAGCTTTAAATGTATTCCGAATAAACACGACAAGCTTAAAATAAAAAAAGGCAGTTACACCAACACTAATCAACCAATACGGAACTATAATAAATAACTTAACTAAATTTATTATTAAATCCAGTACTTCCTCCATAATTTCAACATCTCCCAATTTTTTATATAACTATCAACACTTTTCATTAATTCTTGTTAAAATCAACAGAACCTTTTTTAAGATTGTCAAAATCATTTAAATTTTTTAAATAATAAAACAAACTGCGCTGACTCAAATGCAGAGTTAGCGCTTTGGTTATTATCTAGTTTTTTAAAAACCTTAATATTAACATCTTTTTGTCCCCTTTTATACGGGGTATTCTCTGATTAATATATTGATTTGTTAAATATACTTAGAGTGAATGGTTCTCGTCCCCTTTTATACGGGGTATTCTCTGATTGAAACCTTTCATAAGTCATTAACTACTGTATATAAAGGTTCTCGTCCCCTTTTATACGGGGTATTCTCTGATTTGAAGCACCTGAAGACTTTGAGTTTGTTAAGCCAAAGTTCTCGTCCCCTTTTATACGGGGTATTCTCTGATTTGGAGATATTTAAACTAATAGTGTAAAAGTGCACAGTTCTCGTCCCCTTTTATACGGGGTATTCTCTGATTAATGAGACAACAAATACAAAACTTATTGAATAGCGAGTTCTCGTCCCCTTTTATACGGGGTATTCTCTGATTAAAAACAGATTTTGATTATGAAATATTTAATGTCGGTTCTCGTCCCCTTTTATACGGGGTATTC
>NZ_KV830918.1:0-20077 GCF_001836955.1 Staphylococcus sp. HMSC063A07 | reverse complement strand
TCCCCTTTTATACGGGGTATTCTCTGATTGGTCACTACTTTTTCGAGGGAGATAATTAACAATGGTGTTCTCGTCCCCTTTTATACGGGGTATTCTCTGATTAGCAATTAATTTCAATCCAGTATTGCCTAAGTTTGAAGGATAATTTAAATTGGCAAAAATTTTGACAATCTAACTCTAGGTAATACCTTATTTGTCAAAAAATTTGACACTTAAAGGTTATTTCCCTATATATATTATACTATAAATTCGATTTGTTTTAAATGGACTATGAAGTGTAACTACTTTTTAGTTATCTTGATTTTTATCAACTATATTGTATTTCCCCATACCTAGACTAGTCTTTATACCCGTACCTGAAAATTCTCCAAAAGCTAATAAAAAGTAAACTAATTGTAAAAACGGCAATGGCCCATTTATTTTAAATACAATTTCTCCCTTAAAAGATGGAATTTTAACCTTTTCCATATGAAAACGGACACTTTTCAATTTATAATTAACTATATTTACATTTTGCTCTAAAAATTCCAATGTTTCTTTATCATAAAGTTTATGAGACTCAAAAAAAGCATCAAATTGTATCATGATACTTCTAAAAAATCGTTTCACATTTGGAAAAATCATGTATTGATTATTAAGTTTAAAAGACATTGGTGTACTAACATTTATCTTTATATAGCGTGATAAATCTCGCTTATGAAGAAATGTATCTATTAATTTTTGTATACTGATTTTTTCAACACTATATTTTTCAATTGAAACAGTAGATTTATAATGTTTAAGGTATATTTTATTCTCTTTGTTAAATAAATTAACTAATTCATTAAATAATTCTTCTGACATGCTCACAATTTCCCATATTTTTTTATCCTCGAAATAAAAAACGCGCTGTTTAAGAGGACTATAAGCAAAGTTGTGGTGCAAACTGCTTGCTATATCATTTGAAAGATAGTCCATTAACACTCCATGAAGTATGCTCCCCATGTAAGGGAGATTTATATTATTGGGTAAATTTAGTTGCACTGTAATTTTATAGATCATAATAAACCTTTCAATTCTTTATTTTTCTCAGTTAAATATTCGAAATCTTCTTCTTCAATTTCTGAAAATGTTGTGATTAGCATATTTTGTATAGCTTTTACAGCTAATTCAATTTTCTTATAGTTTTTATTGCTATCAAGATTAAGCATATCTAAATTATGCGCAACAGAATTTCTCAATCCATTAATATCATTGACTGGTCTTACTTCTTTTAACAACTTAGATTTAGGCTGAAGAAGTGACAAAATATCTATGAATGCAGGGAGCCCTAAAGTATTTTTAGAAACATCAATGTTTATTATATCTTCTTTTTTTATACGCTTTTGTAGATGCAATTTATATTTATATACAAAAGAAGCATTTTTTTCACATTTAATTTTGGCTTCCCATTTTCTTCCAAAATTAAACTTGGCCAATTTGATTGTATATAATATTTAATAATATATTCTGCAATAGATTTCACTCGAATTAAAGTCTCTGCAACATCTAAACGATCGTGTCGCATTTTTAATAATAAGTAATGAAACAATGATTTTTTTAATGCCTCGTTTGAATATCGTTCACTTAAATCTGAAAAGATTTTATGAGTCTTGATTTGAGTTGTTAAATTACGCAATTTTTTTTGTAGAACTTTTCCGTTTCGAAAGGACTTTTGTGCACTAATCAAATTTAATGCGCCTTCATAATCATAATTATCGATTAATCCTCGTACTTGTGAACGTACCATTACCTCTCTAAAACTTAAAATATTTATTGATTTACATCTATTATCTGCTAAATGTTCATTTTGATTAACTTTTTCTAAATCTTTAAATGCATTATTAGGATTGGCATATAGCCGTTTGGTATTATTTGAAGGTTGTGGAGCTGAAACTTGTATACATTGTGCATTATTAGGATTTGATATATATTCTAAACATAAAGTCGACTCCATTTGAGGAGTACCACTAGTGACATTAAGTAAAATTTCGCTTTCTGGATTAGACATTCTAATTCCTTTTATGAAATAGCTAAATAAGTCTTTATAACTGTCAAAGTCATGTTCGTGCTCAATATTCTCAACTTTAATCTCAACTGAAGTTTGAGGAGAAACTTTAGATACAATTTTTTCCCATTCAAATTGTTTTCGTCCTGGGATATTCTCATTCCCAAACCATATACTTTCTGTAAAAAACAAAATGACTTTTTCAGGTCGATAATGTCTAACAATGTGTAACATTGCCCCATCACGCTCATTACTCCACGGATCAGTATTTCCAATTGGACTAAATAATACTTTCATTACTTTCCCTCCATCAATCATTCTTTTTAAAAGTAATTTGACACATTCCTTGTTGATAGGACTGATTTTTACTATAGTTAAGTGTGCCTTTAAGTGCTACTGGAACATTTTGGGGTATGCGCTTCATTTTTCCATATGTACCACGGAATCTTTTTCTTAATATTTCAAAAGTATCATGTTTTGCTTGCTCATGTGATTTGGTTTGATAATGTGTCGTTTTGCTAGAAAATCCCACTCCACCACCTAAATATAAAATGTTTTGTCCTTTAACTTCGGGCATCCCACCTTTAAGAATAAACTTTTGCCCTCCTCTAGTATTTTTGAATCTACTTAGCCATTGATTATAATAATTTTTATAAAAATCTTGGATGCAATTTTCTATATCTTCGATGGAATACTGATTATCTTCAATTGTTATTTTAAACTTTATTTGAGTATTAACGTCTATACATTCACGATATAGAGGCATAGGTTTCTCGTCTTTATTAATATCAATTTTTTGATAGATTGCTAAATTAGATTCGTCTACAGGTTCAGAATCGCTAATCTTTATTCTGCTAAAAACTGACTTATCATTTTCATTATCGTATTTTGATACAAGTGCTGTTTTTATTGCACCTTTGATTGAACTTCCCGGTATGTAAACTTTATTTTGTCCATCTCTAATCATAAGGTGTAAATCATTTAAAGGCTTAGGTTTAATATTGCCATACTTTTTTCCTTGATTGACACTCTCAGAATAACTAATGAATTCTTTCCACTCACTTTGCGTAATTTTATGAGCTTCTAAAAAGTTTTTTAAACCATTTTCTCGCGGATTTTTAGGAGGATATCTTAAAAATTCTTGATACATATTTAATAAATTTTTTCTTTTTAGAACTTTAACAAGTTGATTTCCATTAATCATATGTACTTTCGATTTATGAAAATCATAAATATAATCTTGTTTCTTTAAAACTTGACCGCTACCAATATGAATAGGACCTATCGTTTGGATAATCGCATCGAATGTTTTTATTGTCACTTTTTACACCTCCATCCATAAGGGTTTAGCATAACGATAAACTGGGTGTTGCCCTTGATTACCTACGTTAAAAATATCTCCCTTAAATATTGTTTTAAAAACAGAACCAACCGAAAAACTATAAAAGTCATTTTTCTTAACTAATCTATCTGAATAAGTTGTCGATTGAATAAAACCTGTTCTTTTACTTAGAATATAACGTGCTTTATTTAGAGAGGCTTCTAATTCTTCTCTTTTAGCCATGGACGTTGATAATAATATAAAATTGTCACCATCTTGATTTAATAAATTTGAAATGTTTTCATTGCTCACACATGTATATTCAAATCTTCCGTATCCTGCACTACGTTTTCCACCTATGCCTGAAAATTGTAAAGCATACATAACTTCATTTAACCTTTGAATTGTTCGCTCTGAACCCTTAGCAATAAAATAAAGACCGGCATCTTTTTCAAAACTAAATGTTCCAACTGAGTAAGGTTCACTATCTTCGTTTGGACTTTGCTCTTGTGCTTTTAAAGAAACTTTTGTTTGGAGAGAAAACTGACCAACTCTAAATATATCATTTAAATCTCTTACGTCTTCTTCACTAAGTTGTCCCTTTATATAGTCATTATAATTGTATACAGGTACATACTTTAATTTTTTAAAATCTTTATGATTACCTTCTGAATTAGATTCAATTTTAATTAGTGGTTTTGGAAGATAATACAGCTCCGATTCATATGGAAAGGTATCACTAATAATTAAATCATTCATAAGCCAATTGGTTTGCTTACCTAGATTCAATGTTTCAGTATATAATGCACTAAATAAAGTATCTGCTTTAATAGTCATTTCACCATCTGATAACCTTTTTTTACCAAAATGAACTGGTGTTTTAAAAGAAAGTTTAAAGATTTTAGTTATCAATTATCATTACCTACTTTATTTTAATATTTGTACTGTCATACTCACCGACAACAGTTTCTATATTTATATCTTTAAATTCAATACGACCATTTCCTCGCGTACCTCCGCCACCAAGGTAATCATTTTCTAGAAGTAAAATTGCTTTTTTAATATTATTAAAGTCATCCTCAACTTGTGTTTCATCTATTACATTGTATATAAATGTAAAATCAAATTCTGCCCCTCTAGTTACCCTCTCAATTTGTCTAGGATTAGCTACAGCTGTTAAACGATTAATTGTGTTTTCAAATTTAGTTTCAGTAAATGATATATCGTTGTCAGTAAATATTTGTTTTGTTTTGTCAGAGTAGAAAGCATCTGAAATTTGTAAACGTGCCCTTTGAATATTTCCTTTTTCACTTGAACCAAATAATCTTAAAACTCTATCATCATCTTGATTGTGGTTATCTTGATTTAATTTCAATCCAAAATCTCTAGCTAAAAGACTTCTCATCTTACCTTTAATAGAACTGCCTGGTATGATAGGTAATTTGGTTAGTAAGTCTCTTACAACCGGAGAATCAATCGCTCCAATCATACTGATTTCTCCACTGCCACCAATGTGTAACCCAGTAATAATTTCAATAGTTCCTGTAACTTTAATTTTTGAATACATATTAATCCTCCTTTTGATAATATTTAGAATATGCTACTAATGCTTCAAAGTACTTACAATAATCTAAGAAAAATTTCTTTGATTCTTTTTGTATCACTTTATCAATAATTGGAAACATAAGTGTTTTTTTTAAAAACTCATCAACACTTTTTTCTCTACCTGCTTCATAATAAAATTTAATTTTTAAATACTCTAGTTCGTCTATGAAATTTCTAGACAGCTTTTCTTCAGTTGAGTTAAAAATCATTGTGTATAGTCTATTAACCTGTTCCATTAAGTTTCTTAATTTACTTGTTGTTAATCCACTAAATAATTTTAATTCTTCTTTTCCACGCTTATCTTTTTCCATTTTCAAATTATTTTTTACTACTTCATGTGCAAAATTCAAGTCTATTATTTTTCCGCTTTTTGTTTTTGCTAAAATCATATTAATTAGCCTCCCTTATTTGATATACGTAATACTCTAAAGCAGTAATTAGCTGTTCTTTATCTTCTTCATTTTGCGCCCAATAAAATATTTTTGATGAGAATTCATCCGACATTTCACTTCTAGATAATAAATATGCTAAACGTGCAATATTGATTACCTCATTATTGCGTAATAAATTTAGCATTTTATAAATAAATGCTTTCCCGTGTTCATCCGACTTTAAAAATCCTTGCTGTAAGACTACTAACTTGTCCTCTAAAATGTTGTGTTTAAATTTATCCCAATTATAGACTTTCTCCTCGACCCATAATGCTATTTGATTCTTTTCACCTTTTTTTGCTGATTCTTCAAGTAATCCAGTCTCAAATGCCATTTTTGAAACTGGATATTTTCCACTAAACATTCCCACTCCAGCAGACATTGTTAATTTACCAAGTGTAAACTCATTAAATTTTTCATTTACATATACACTCGCTTCTACGATGTCATCCCAAGCACCGATTAAAAATAAGTCGTCTCCTCCTGAATATATTGAGGTAATTAAATAATTTTCTAACAGGTTATTTAGCTCATATTTAAAGAACAATGAAAGTTGCCGCGATAATGTTGCTGTTCTTGATATCGAATTATAAGATTCAGGAATCCCAGATATAAACGTAGCTCCTAAATTATCAATGTCTGCACGCACTACTCCTAAACGTTTAATACCTTCTTTTCTCTCGGTATAACTTCCAATCCCTTTAGCTCTCAGTGACTTATCATTACTAGCATAATCGTAATCACACATCCATAAGTTAGTCGCTATACCTTCTCCTACAAAAGGCTTATTTTTACTATATATACGGACGGAATCATCACGATTCACTAAATTTTCAGCTTCTTGATAAGAAATAACCGATATATATTTATTAAATGGCATTTTTAATTTGCCATTATCTGATAACACAAAAAATGCTTTATCTCTTAAATCATTGGAAATACTAATAATACCTTCACATATACTACATAGACCATCATCATTTATTTCAATATCACTTCTTAAACATTCTTTACATTCTCTATCTCCAAAAGAACTGTGGCTATTAAGCAATAATATATCTTCGTATGAATACTTATGTGCTTTACTATCTGATAATTTATTACTTACATTTCTCCAAATAGATTTATAATTACCATTAGAATTCATTAAATCATCACCGCTGCATGCTTCATATGCTATAGATAATGATAAATCAGTAGTAAATTCAGATAAAAACCACTGTTTAAGTTCACTGATAAAATCTTTTATAATCGTTTTAGTTTTATCTGTATTTGCAATTAATAAATAAGCATGGCCGCCACCCGTATATAACAAATTAGCACGAGTTAATTTTAATCGTTCTAATAGCTTATCTACAATGACTTCAAGCATGAGTTCTAAATAAAAACTTCGAGAACGTAAACTTTTTAAAGCTTTAGAGCCACTAATATTATAAATAAATTCTTGTATACCACTCATATCCATACTTAATAACAAAAACGCTTGTTTCTGATAAAACTCTTTTGTTTTTTCATATTTTAAAAATAACTCTTCTTTATAATTATCTATACTATTTTCATATAAATAATCAAATATACAGCTTGCAATAGCACAAGTTATTCGACTATGATCATAAAGAGATATATCAATAAGCTGATTTTTATTTGTAGAACTCGGTATAAATTGCCATAGACTTTCGGTCCATTGCAATAATGAAGGAAAATTCTTTTCCGTTACTTTTATTTTATGTTCTAAATCATAACGCATATCCTCTATCAAATTTGTATAGTTACCGCTAGTATATCGAACATCTTCATTTTTAGGATATTCAATATTATTTTCTTTAGAAAAACGATACTTTCCTTCAGTATATTTGTACTTTTCTGAATTAACTATATTAAAAATACTATATAAGGGTGTGAACTTATCAAAATTAAACGTTTGTTTCTCATACTCACTATCACCTTCTTCTATAACATCACGTCTATCAACCCCACTAGCAATATTATCTGCTATGTAAGTTATATATGCAGTGTTATCACTGCTTAAATTTGCTTTAGAAAGCTCTTTGTAATGATGGTAAGCTAAACTATCCAAAAGTTCTTTGTTTTTAAATGCTGAAAATTGTGATAAAAACTGATACCCTAATTCTGAGTGTGTTCCCTTTGCATACGGTTGATCATTACTTCTATAAATTATTTTACCTATATCATGTAATAATGAACCATACATCAATACTGTTTTTTTATTCATTTTTAACCTCCATCTTTATATAAAAATTAATTTAGGTTCTTTATAATTTATTATTTTAGCCTCCTTACCTAATATAGTAATTTGTTTATTGTTAACTTCATCAGGCAATACATACATAGTAATTTTACCCGTGTTAGGCATTTCTTCTTTAAGAATACTTAAAATTTTATCCTTTTTTTGAGTGTCACTCGTATATCTCTCATATAGACTAAACTGCTTCATACTAAAACCTAACTCTAATAATCTCAATCGATATTTATTAGCAATTTTTCGTTCATATTTGGTATCTCTAGGTAAATCAAAACTGATTAATAAAAACATCAATTCCCCACCTCAATCATTTTAGGAATTAATAAATAGGTGGCTGTATTTTCTTTATAACAACGTATCAAAGAATCAATCATAATTTTTATTGAATCTAATAACCTAACTATTTTTTTGTCAATAATACATTTTTCAAATAAAACATTCAGTAATACTTTCTTTTCTTTTGTATCAAATACTTTAACACCATCTTTCATTACAATATTGTATACCATGTTATCTACAAAAGGTCGAAAAACTTCTATAACATCATCTGCTAAATTAAAAGGATTCTCTGTTGAATGATGTTTGATTCCTAAACTCATTTCAAATCCATGAATAGCTAGCTCTCTTTTTATAAATGACCTAATAATTGAATAACCATAATTTAATGCTGAATTAATAATATCATTATAACGCCCGCGTTTAAATTGTGGGCCGTATAAATCTCGAAAATATATTTTTGCAGCAATAGCTTCTCTATTATTGTTATCACCCGGTTTTACTTCTTTTGCTAATTCTTTTAACACTATTGATTTAGATTTATCGATATTATTTTCTACGCATCTTGCTTGATTTATGATTTTACCAACAACTATTTTCTTCCATACTCTTTCTTTCGACCTACCAGAAAATCTAAATTGAGTCTGAATTCTTTGTATACGATTAGACATGCCATATTCCGATAATAATTGAGTCATAGGAGAGTGTTTATTATCGCAAAATAATATAGCAATATTATTTTGCATACATTTTATTACTAATTTATGAGAAAAATAACTCCTATAATGATCAAAAATAATAGCCTCAATATCAGAGAAGAAATAGAATTTTTCAGTTTTATCAATGATATTTCTAAACTTTATACTATTATCTTTTGCAGTTACAAAATAGTGGTTTTCAACATAAATAATATTTTTCATTTTCAATCCCCTTTAAAAATTAATCAATATTATATTTATCAATACATATTAAAATTATACAAAATAGTTCCAATTAATGATAGCGTTTTCAAAAAAATAATCATAATTCACATTGCAAAATTTAATTTATGGCCAAAAATGTAACTAAAAATAATATGCAATTAAACCTAGACATTATTTTATCGTTTTCTTGTTACTAAACAATCAAATTAGAAAACTAATCAAGCATTCGCTCAGCTTATTTGATAACAAGTATATAATTAACTACTTGTGGAACTTATTTCGATAATTGAGAATTTTGTCCAGTAAAAATTCTTTCAGCAAGTCTAATTGAATATTTCCTTTTACTGTTCAGTTATGAGTAATTATTTCTGATTTTAATTGAAAAGGGACATTTTTGCTTATTTTGCCCAAGTATTCATAAGTGTCTTTTTTGTGACATTCATATTATTGATATTTTCTTGATTTCTTTTTGATAACTTGAAGTTAAAGGAGGCGCTCATATTGAACAATATAGTGATTAAAGATGTAAATAAAACATATGACGGTAAAACGTATGCACTTAAAAATATTAACCTTGAAATCAATAATGGTATGTTTGGGATTTTAGGGAGAAATGGATCTGGTAAATCGACTTTAATGAATATGCTTTCAACCATTCTTCAACAAAGTAGTGGAACTATAGAAATTAATAATATTTCTTTAACTCAAACGAAACAAATTAGAAAAATGATCGGTTACTTACCTCAAGATTTTGATTTTTATCCGAATATGAAAGTAAAAGAAACATTGCATTACTTAGGAATTTTATCTGGAATTCCTAAAGCCAATTTAAAAATAAACGTTGCTGCATCATTAGAAAAAGTTAATCTTGTAGAACATCAAAATAAAAAAGTTAAAAGTTTATCAGGAGGTATGAAAAAAAGATTAGGTATCGCGCAAGCAATTATTCACAATCCACAGGTACTTATAGTAGATGAACCTACAGCAGGACTTGATCCTGAAGAAAGGGTACGTTTGCGTCATTTATTATCCAATCTAGCTAAAGATAAAATTGTCATCATTTCTACTCATATAGTGAGTGATATTGAATCAACCTGTGAAAATATCGCTATCCTAGACAAAGGAGTAATCGCTTATAAAGGATCGATTAAGAATTTAATTGAGCTTAGTGACAATAAAGTTTATGAGATTACTATCTCCCCTTCAAAATTAAATCAACTGAAAAAAAATAATATTTTTATTACAAAAATACAAGAATATGAGCATCTACTAAAAGTCAGATTTGTATCAGAATCAAATCTTGAAGGAACTAGAAAAGTTAAACAAGACTTTGAAGATGCTTATATGTATTTTTTAAAAATGAATCAAGGAGGGTAAACGATGAATCTATTCTTGATAGAAATAAAGAAACTACTTTTTAGTAAAATTTTTATTTTTTATTGTATTCTCGTTATTTTTTTCGTATTTGTTAACTGTAACCAAGTGATTGATAAAAATATTAACTCTGATATTTATCAACCAAAATCTATGACTACTTACACTACAAATAATAAAGTAATCATGAAAAATGCGATAGATAACTTAAAAAAAGAGTTACACAGCAATAACTTCAAAGTGTATCAGTTTGGCTTCTTGAAACAAAAGAAATTAAATAAAGATAAATTAGATAAAATCAAAACCTCTATAAAAAACATGGAAAATTCTAAAGATTTTAAGAGATTCAAATACTACTCTAACAAGGTTTCTCATGAAATAGGATGGGGATCTAATTATTCCGAAAAAAATTTATATTTATTTGGGACTAAACAAATGAGTAAAGAAGATTTTTCAATGGAGAAGAAGATGATCAAAAACAAAGACATTTATTTCGGGGCATATAGCAGATATCTTTCTGATATTGCAGGAGTAATAATAGGAATACTCCCATTCTTTTTAGGTGCTCATATTTATCTTTTAGATAGAAAGAATCATGTATTTAAAACAATAAATTCTAGAAACATATCGTCATTTAAATTAATCCTAACACGCGTACTGGCATTAATCATATTGTCATTTTTACCAATACTATTATTCTCTGTTTATTTCCTAATTAGTTTGTCGGTTGTTCACCCTATTTCAATTAAGGCAATTTTTATATTTTATGAAATTTTATTTATGTGGACTACCCCCACTCTATTAGTAGCATCTATTTTAGGACTATTGATTACTATGATTTTTAATTCTTATTTAGGTTCCCTGATTCAAATAATCATTTGGTTTATTAATTTGAATATAGGTTCTAATTATGTTGAAGGTCATTATGGCAGTTTACTCATTCCTAGACATAATTCACTTTTCAATACTTCATTCTTTTATAATCATTTAAATGACATTCTTATTAATAGAATCAGCTATTGTTTCATAGCCATTCTTTTGCTTTTAATTAGTGTTTGGCTATTTGACTTAAAAAGAAAGGGGCTAACTAGAAGTGGGAAAATTACTCTTCTTAGAAATTAAAACTAACCTTTCAAAGCTTTATCTTGGTTGCGTGATATTTTTTATTTGTAGTTTATTTATGTTTGGTGTGGGCAATCTAACCCATGACAGAATAACACAATTCATTGAACTTATTTTTACACTTCTTGGGATTATTTTATTTACCACAATATATGCAATTGATAATACCCGTAATACGATTTTAATCATTAACTCAAAACGATATCATTATAGATTTTTATTGTTATTACGCCTGTTTTTAACAATTGTGTTCACTATATTGCTGATTTTAATAGGTTTAGTAACTTTTAAAATATGTAACTCTAATGTTGTATTTATACAAGATATATTCATAGCACTGACAAATACAATGTTCATTGGTTCGTTAAGTTTGTTCATAAGTATGATTAGTAAAAATGCCTTGATTGGTTATATGTTTGGCTTAGTTTATTTCTTATTATGTCTAGGGTTTAAGAATATGAGTTTTATGTATTTATTTTCTGAGACCTTTGGCTTTCCGTTTTATTTCAAATTAATACAATTTTCAATTAGCATACTAGTTTCAATAATAACGATTTATATCACAAAAAAAGTAAAAATTTAATTGTTTTTAGATATGCGATTGTGTTTTATAGTACATTAATTATAGGTAATAATTTCTTTTAATAATCCGATATAAGGTGATAACTTATGTATAATATTATGATTGTAGATGATGAGGAAAATATTGTCTCTTTTATTCAAGAAAGTCTTAAATTAGAGGGGTTTAAGACCACTGTCGCATATAATGGGCGTGAAGCTTTGGAAAAAATAAATGAGCATATTCACTTAATTATATTAGATATTAAAATGCCCTATTCTGATGGCTTTGAAGTAGCTCAATCACTTAGTCAGAGTAATATTCCTATTATTTTTTTGACCGCTAAAGATAACCTTGATACAAGACTTAAGTGTTTTTCTTTAGGTGCCAAAGATTATATTGCCAAACCATTTTACATGGAAGAATTAATAGTAAGGATTGAAAATATTTTAACTCAAAATAATAGCTATTCCAAAAATAAAAATATTAAAAAAACTAAAGATCTCATTATTAATTATGATACCTTTAGCGTATATGCGGGAGACCATTTATTAGATATTACGAGAACAGAATTTGAAATCATAAAACTGCTATCTTTGAATTCTAATTTTTATTTTAGCAAAGATCAAATTTATGACTCTATTAATTTTAATAAAATAGGTAATACCCAGGTTGTCTCAGAACACATTCGAAAAATAAGGAAAAAGTTGCATCAATATAGTGACTTTGAATATATAGATACAAAGTGGGGAGTTGGGTATAAATGGCTAGAATAGAAAGTATCAAAACAAAATTACATCGTCTAAATATATCAGTTGTGATTATCAGTATAGTCGTTATTTTTGTCTTACAATTATTGCTTAATATACTTGAATTTTCAAATATAGGACAGTCTCTATATCATGATTTCTGGCATCAACCGCATTACCTTTTTACGATATCTAGTATTTGTATCAATTTATTTATTCCACTAATAGTTATTTATATGCTCACCCGTTTTTTTTATAAAAAGCATTTATCAAGAAACATTGATTATTTAAATCATATTATTAAAAGTTTAAAAAGCGACGATATCGATTTGAAAGTTACAACCACAAATATTAAAGAATTTAATGATGTGATTAACGAAGTACAGAACATTAATACGTTTCTTAAAAAAAGAATAGCGGATCAGTTAACGATTCAAAACAATTTCAAAAAGAAGCTAGAAATCTTTGAACACGACTTAAAAACACCTTTAACTGTCATGCAGGGTCACATTGAACTTTTAAAAAAGATAAATAATTCAGAACTGCCTAATCAAGAAATTAAATCCAAAATCAATAGTGAAACTAAAGTAATCTTGAACGCTCTTGAACGCATTAATAATCAAATAAAACTTCACATTAATAATGTAAAGTTATTACCTAATCATTCAGACAAAATTAATATTGAAAAGGTTATCTCAACTATCAATGAAAGCTATAATAATAAATATATTTTGAAAGATAAAACGATGGACATACAAGTAGACAATAAATTACTTCATAATCATATATTTTTAAATAATCAAATTCTATATCATGTGATAGATAACTTAATTAATAACGCTTTGAAATATGCTAACAAAGAAATTAGTATAAACTTCAAATGCCTAGATCAACGTTTATTGCAGTTCTCAGTTATTAATGACGGTAAACAATTTACTGAAGATGAACTAAAATTTGCTAAAGAATGGGGCGTTAAAGGTAAAGCATCAAATGGCTCAGGAATAGGCTTGTATTTTGCTAATGAAGTTATTAAACAATATAATAGTGAAATCATTCTAGAAAACATTGAAAATAAAGCTAAAGTTAGTTTTATCGTGGATATATCTAAAATGACGTGACAGAACAAGTTAGTTAAAACGACGACGTATTTTATGCTGCTTTATGTTCATTTTTTAACGAAGGTCACTGAAAAATATTAGCTCAAAGGATATTTAACAAACCCTCAATTATATATTTTAGACTTATAACACGAAATCCCCTCACGCTTGAAAGTCATGAGGGGATTTTTTAAGTGTTTATACCTAAGAGACCGCTTATATCAATCCATTCTGGCAAGATGTCATTTTTTAGCGGAGAATCTTCCCTATTACTTTATTATTCTTGAATGATTTAATTTCTTCATTTGGCTACTGAACACTAATATATTAAACATCATATGAATAATAATATTGATAAAAATATCTCTAAAATACAAATAAATCATTGCTTGTATTGTAGCAAAAAAGATTTTTACTATGGAAGACTTTCCTTGATATAGAAAATGAGAGAACACAAAAGTTAGTACTGATAAGATAATGTACTGAATAAAATGATAATGATATATCAAGCTGAAATAATACAAGAAGTATCGGAAATTTAATTCTTCTAGTATTGGGTAAGCAAGTAACACACTTAAAATAAATTTGCTGTTTTTGTTATAAAAGTCGAACAAATTTTTGTTAAACAGTAATGATTTTTCTGTAATATAAACGATTACTGGTGTAATGATAATAACAGATACACATAAGTAAATATTTGTATTACTTAAAAATAAACACGTATCTATTAACAGTACGACAATAAGTACCAAAATGTACTTGTAAAATTCAGTTAGGTATTTAAAATACGCTACTTTTCTAATGAAAATAAGCAATATACCTGGAAAACAAGTTAAAAAAAACATTAAACCAATCAGACTATGCCAAAGGATGAGGAATATCATTTATTATTCCTCCTATTTCTTTATATCTTGGATGTAGATAAGGTGGATATGATGGTATGGCTATCGTCAATAATTCAGGTATAAATGTTCTAACGACAACTAAATTTTTATTATAAAATTCCACAGGTGTGATATCTAAATAACACGCATAATGACTTAAATGTTTTAATTCATTGATGATTTCGTGTAAATTATTGGCATTTTTAGTATTTTGGAAGGTGTTTTTTCTTTTCTGCATATTAAAATTCAAACCATATTTGGCATAATACATAACATTATCATCTAAATTATCAATAGGATGATTTTCAATATTTTCTGTGACATTTTTAAAATGTGTAGTATTATTCCAAACCTCAGTCATTGTATACTCTAACACGGTAACACATTCCAATAAGCTTCTATAGATACACTGCTCTAAGTTCATATCGCCTTGAACCCCAACGACATATTTAGGTAAGCTTAAATCTTTAGCTTTAGATTTAACCTCACAGACAACAACATGAATAGGTTTATCAAAGCTGATATCAGTAAAAGATACATCGAAATTATCAAGAAATTTGTGCACAATGCTCGGCCGTTTAAACCATTCATTTAGTTTTTCAGCAATATTTACAGAAATCGTCTTTCCTTCAATGCCTCCGTACCACCACAAATTATATGAATCTATTTGTAAAATCTCAATAATAGAGTTGGTTAAACTTTTCTCAAATGTTTCATGACTAGCTGTACCGGTTGAAACACCGCTATTCGTAAACTGTTTTTCATCTTTAAATATCGTTTTATTAAATAGAACAAGCATTTGTAAAGGTACTAAAACATCATGATCTGGATGATATAGAGATTTAAGTGGAATCCATTGAATGACGTCATCGTCATAAATATAATGTTTGGCGTCTTTTTCCTCAAAATATATATTAATTAATGCTAGAGGTAGTACTAAGCTATTTGTATTTTTTAGTTGTTCTGAAATTTGTGCATGTGACGCATATATGATTTTGCCTTTTAAATTTTGATACAACAGCGTAAAGGCATATCTTTCTGAACTTTCTCCTAAGAATGACGCTAGTGCTTCATTATAATAAATACCATAACCACTCAAATGATAATTCACTTTGAAATCTTCACTTAAGAAGTTTTTTTCAAAATTATTAAATTGAGCCGTGACATAATGATAATTCATAATTGGATATGAATTTAATCCTAAGAAAAAGCTGTTATCTTTCCATATTCCTGCTACATTTCCACCTAATAAGTTTTGTCTATACAGATTATAATTCAAATTATTTTTAAAGGTTATCATTCTCTAACACCCTTTTTAAAATATTTGCTGACTTCATATTTTGCTCTTTAAACAAAACATTATTTATCGTCGAACATGTAGAACAAGTAGACTGACGCTTATTGAAATTAAAGTTGTATTCATATGTGGGTAAATAAAAATGGAGTACATTCCCTATTAGCGTTGAATCCCCGTAAATTTCTATATTATTAATTTCATTTATCATTATACTTAATATATAACTGTATAATTTGAGATTGTACATGCCTTGATTTTGCGCATCCGGAACAAAATAATTTTCTATCGTACCAGGAAACTTAGAAATTAATTGTCGTTCTAAGCATTCATAACAACCCGTCTCTCCATGATGAATATTTGTGAAAAATACATTTTCATTATCATAAAAAGCAAGTGTATATGCCATATCCAACAAGTTTGTTAAAAAGTTAAACGCTTTAATAAAAGGTTGATTGGCATATGATAAAATAACAAAAACATTCATATCTGCAAACTTTGATTGCTGTTTTTTTACAACTTCATTTATAGATAAATTATTTTTTTGATTATTCAAGATTTCAATTTCATGTCTTTCTAAAACTTCATTAAACTCATATATTTCATCAACTTGATCGAGATGATCTTTAAAAAATGCTTTGGCTGCCTTGTCTGTAATAATACAAATTTTATTAAAAGTATCGATTTTTTGATGTATTAAATTCAATTGCGTTAGTTTATTAAAATCTTCTATAATATCGTCATTTTCATTTAATTCTATTTGATTTTCAGCTATTAACGTTTTGAAATTGTCTATAAAATTTTTGCTGCTTTCTTCTTTATCTATAGCTATTGAATGTTGATGTAAATATCCCTTTTTTAATATATACTCACTATTGTTTTCTTCGACAAACAAATCTTTAGGTTTAATAAACGTTTTTATTACTTAACTATTCCTTCCCACATATATTCGTAAATAGTATATGTTCATTAACATGATCTAATTCAAGTAATTTTTCTATATTATTTTTCTTAAAGCCTGCTATTGGGCATCCTGTATAGCCTAATGACGTAATGATTAAATCAAAATTATGCGACATACAACCAATCTCTATCAAACTATTTAATAACGCTAATTCCCCGTATTTCAAAAAACTAGAATTAAAATTATAGCCAAAAAAGACTAAAAAACTACAATTTTCGATATCTATATTATTGCCTTCTAATAAATCATCTGTGTTTATGTCCTTTTGAGCCACAATTTTTAATAATGAGTGACTTATCGGTTGGTATAAATAAATGCCTTTATCATAATCTTCTACATTGTTGATATAAAGATATATCAATCGGATATAACCCGCCTGCCGATGCATAAAACCGCGTACTTGTTTTTATATCCCCATATTCAACTTTTCTAGGCGCTATCCCAAAAGAAAATTTAAGTATTGTTGATAATTCTTTACTGGCCATTTCAAAAGATGTGAATTCCCTTGTACTTTTTCTGTGATTTAAAACATTATAAAAAGATTCTTTTATTTTCTTATCACTTTTAGGAAGTGATCTTGTATCTTCATCCTTAATTTCATTCAACATTTGATGTTCATTAACTAAAGCTGCATAATTCGATTCATTATAAGCTAACATGCTTTTGAAATCGCTAAGTCTCTGATGATTTACATTTAATAAGTACTTTAAAGATTCTGATTCTTGATTCCCTAAAATAATTTGAGCAAAGTTATTTCGATTATCATTATTTGCAATATTATCGTCATTTAATTTAAATAACGAATGCTGATTAAACATTCCCTTTAACTGATAATTAATCATTGCTTTTTACATCTTTTTTTAGTTGCTACAAGCAATTCAATAATGATTACTAATAATATGGACAGGGCCACACCTAAAAACATAATATTCGTTATAATTGGCTCTCCACTATCGCCATGATTGTGTATTTTGTATAAATTTAATCCTAATAAATTTACATCAAAATGCGCATAACCATTTTTATTGATAATAAAATAACCTATTGAAATTGAGATGGCTGTGATGATGGCAGATAAAACAATACCTGCTAAAATTTCAATAATCACTCGCATTTCTTGTCTCTTCAACATCATTATTCTCCTCATTTCTTAAACTTATAAATACATAAACTTAAAACACCCGTCACTACGATATACAATGAATTTAATTTTAAAAATGATACATCCCACATACGTTCATTTGTCCAAATTGAATAAAAATCATTTGTAGCATATTTGATTGGTATCCAATTTCCTATTTCCTTTAAAACATTGGGGAGTTCCCCATACTGTACAAAAACACCAATAATCATATAAGTAAGAAAAAGCAATATCATTCCAAAAGGTAATAAAACCTTACTCTTTCTTATTAACAAAGCTAAAAATGTTCCTATCATTAACAGAGCGATAATGTTATAAAAAATTTGTAAAAAGAAGGCTATAAAATATTGCGTGTTTGGTAGCGTTAATGAGAAAAATACTTTACCAATAATGATATTTAAAATAACACTAAATATCGCTAAGAAGCAGTATGAAATAATATTAGAAACGATTAAACTACTAATATTTACATCAAAATATTTTAATCGTTTCAGTGTGTCGTTCTCGATGCTTTCACTTAACCAAATTGGAAAGCTAATAAAAGCAATCGGTAGCAGTCCAATACTCGTACTAATTAAAAAATATTTATCTATAAAGTGTCTCCCATTTCCTATACTAAAATTTCCATAAGACATAATAATAACTAACATCATGATGATTGGAAAAATTAATGAAAAGAACACTGATATAGGAACTCTAAATTGCATTTTTATGCTTAACAAAATTTTATTTATCATATTTCCTCCAAAGTTGAGATTAAATATGTTGAGTATATATTTTGCATGTTGATTTTAAATTCTATTTTTCGTTCATTTAATATGTTAATAACGTCGTTCATTTGCTCTTTATTGTGGGTAACAATTTTGGCATTAAAATATACATCAGCATTTATTTTTTCAATATCATCTTTAACTAGATGATCTAACTCTTGATTCACTATTTCAATCAGCGCATAGTGATAAAATTTTGAGAAAAATTGATCTATACTCCCGTAATACAATAATTCTCCTTTATCTAATATGATTAATTTATTTGCCCAATTTTCAACCTCATCAAAGTAATGCGTAATTTTAATTACTGCTTTATTTTGGGTGATTTCTTTAGTTTTCTGTAATAAATTTTGTCTTTTTTCATAGTCTAATCCAGATGTTAATTCATCAAATATGTATAGCTTTTTTTGTTTATTTAAGACTAATCCTACAGTTAAGCGCTTTTGTTCTCCCAAGGATAAATCTTTAACAAATTTATTTATAAGATGTTCTAAAGAGAAAGCTTTTGTAAATGCTTTAAATTCTTCACTTCGTTTGCTGTAAGCTGTTGCTAAATAAATTAATTCATGTACTTTGATTAAATCTCCATACTTATTTTCCTGAAAAACAATCCCTATATCTTTAGAACTTATCTTTCTATCAATGACGCCGCTGTAATTTATCTCATTTAATAAACAATTAATTAAAGTCGTTTTCCCCGCGCCATTTTTCCCAATCAGTGCTATTTTATCTTCACTATAAATATTTATAGTACTATTATTAAGGTTTAGAATTTTTCTATTATTGATATCAACCTTTAAATCCTTAATAGTCATTAAACTTTCCATATACTCACCTTTAAAATTTGGAAAAGCTTGATCTATATAGACCAAGCTTCACCTTTGATTTATTGCTCTGCTGTTGAGGCACATGTACAAGAACATGAACAGCTACAAGAACATGAACAACTACAAGAGCAGCAACCTCCTGCATATTGCATCGCTTCAGAACTATTAATGTCTGAATATCCATTAATTGAATGGTTATTGATTTTCATTATTTTTCACCTCCTTCTCCCTAATAATAAATAATGTAAAATTACTATTTATTTAACTAAAAGTTAGCATCCGGTTTTTAAAAAGTCAATAAATTATAATTTTTAAAATATTAATTTTTTGTAAATTTTAAAATTTTGTTAATATGCGATTTAATCAACCGTCAAAGTTGTGTTTATGTGTTCGATATGTATATAGAAAAAAGCGGGTCTGCGACATTAAGTTCTTAAACAATGTAAAAAAG
>NZ_KV830917.1:8960-23113 GCF_001836955.1 Staphylococcus sp. HMSC063A07 | reverse complement strand
AAAATGATCTTACTGCTGTTTTTCTGAGATTTATGTCCCAGCCTCTCTCAATTTTTATCTATTATGTTTAATTTAACTGAACTTTTAACAATTTTAATGCCTGTACGACGTAGTGACGTAGCTGAACACCCATTTTAAAATCTGTAACCGATTCGGGCATATCTATAAATGTGTTAAACATGGCTGTCACATGATAGTTCGCAAATAAATCAAATTTATCGCTTGTTGCACAAATAGCTATCGCTGGTTTTTGATGCTTTTCTGCAAGTTCTGCAATACGAATCGTTGTAGTTTCCATTAGACGATCTTCTTCTTTCAAGCCTTCTCCAAAAATAATTAAGTCTGCTTGCTCAATTAACTGATCTAAATGTGTAATTTGATCAACAAGTTCGTGACTCGTTACAATTTCGGCATCATATAAACCTTTCAAGATACCAGCTATCCCTCCACCGGCACCACCACGTTCTATTGGGCCAATTGCTATTTTTAATTCATTTTTAATAAGTTCCCCTAAGTACCAAATCAAATTATCCACTTCAACTGCTGTTTCTCTAGAGATTCCTAGTGTTTGATATGATTGCATTATTTCACTATTCTTACCATATAGTCTGCTTGAAAAATCAGACATAACTTGAATGTTCACTTCTGCAAGTTTATCATTAACAGCTGTCAAATCCATATGTCTAATATATTTAATTATTTGTGCACCTTTTGTTGCATCAAGCGGCTGTGCCTCATCATCATAAAACGTTACCCCTAACGCTTGAAGCATGCCGATGCCACCATCAAAGCAATCGAGTCCTCCTAGTGAGATAACAAGATGTTTTGAGCCATTATCTAGCGCAGTATTTATCATTTCACCGAGCCCATAACTTGTTCGTGCAGTAATTGGCTTTTTCCCTTTTACAAATAAGCTACCTTCTATAACTGTCGTTCCTTGCTCTGTTTGCCCATATACACTTTCAACCTCATTCATATCCGCATCGTGTACATTAAGTCGATATTTAGTGCCTGATTGCCATAAAAAAACCGAGTCCATAAGTTCATGACGTCCATTAAATAATGGGACTTGTACAATATCTGCATCACTAATTTCACTGGCAACCGCTTCTTCTACATAACGGTTTGCCTGATAACTTGAAATGATATCTTTAAATTCATCCATAGCTACTAATACTCTCATCAACAATCACCTCATTAATTCTTTCAAAATCTGTATGTCAATCACTTTCGTTTCTCATCTAACATGATTAATATTTATTATCAACGTCCATTATACATAGCATACCATCTTTTTTCATATTATAAGAAAAAGAGCGGGTAAAAGTCGGTTATGACTTTATCTTCCCGCCCCGAAGTATCATTTTTATCGTTTAACTACATTTTAGATTGCTATAACTTCAAATTTATTATTCTTCTGCTTGAGCTAAAGAGGACACGTTAATATCTCGATGACTCGCATTCCACACCGCTTTGCCATCAACAAAATAAAACGCTTGTGGTGATTCGTGTTTCACTTGTGTTTTGTCAGCAATATAATCAGATAATTTTCTTTCTTCTTGCACAATTAAATAATAACCGTCCATATCTCTTTCATATAAAAACTTATTGAACTGATCATAAGCATTTGCAGATATTGGACATGTGTTACTGTGTTTCAATACAAATACGTATTTATTGTCTTCTAGTACCTGCTCAAACTGGTCAATCGAACTCAGCTTTATAGCCATTCTATTCACCTCTAAAATTTTATCATTTTGTGTAAGTTCATTGATTTCATTTTCATTAATTACTCGATTAAACTACTCAGTGGGTTCAATTATACACATTATATAAGATGTTGTTAACCAATATTTATTAATTTGCATATATTAATAATGTAATATAACAACTTAATGCTGTTTCTGCTTTAATCTTTGATAAAAGTCGTCATCAAGTTTACTTAGGTCTTTACCCTCTTTCGGCAGTTGCTCAACATTAATTTTTTTAATTTGATTACTTAACTTAATTGTAGTGACACGCGTTTCGTAGTAATTTTGTAAACTATAATACATTTCAATGGCATTTTTACGTGCACTATTGACATTTTTGTCAGTAATATTCGTTTGATTAATATCTAGAATTTGCTTTTTAATTAATGGAATAATATGACGATCTACCTCGTCTTCTGGATGTGCTTTTTGACTATTATTCAAATATTTTTTGGCAGCATTCTTTAAGTCCTCGTTGTTATTTTCTAGTTTTAGCGTTAATTGCTTGGCATCTTCTTGATTTTGAGCATTTTTTATATCTTCTTCAACTTTAGAACGTTTCTTCTCAAATACTTTTGTATAGTCTAAAATCTCTTCATTGGCTTTTATAGATTTATTACACAATTCTATGAAATCCATTAATTCATTTATTTTAGCGCGTTTCTGTTTAACTGTCGCTAAGTAATCTTTCTTTAATGTTTTGGCTTCTTTAGTCTTTGCTGGGGTGGATTTCGCTAATTTTTCATATTTTTCAAATGTAGGCAAAAGATGTCGATGCATATCTTTTTGTAATATTTCAAAATCCTTTTTATTTTTATCGGTTGTATCAGTATTACTTAATTGTTCGATTTGTTTTAATTGGATGCTATCCATCACTTTTTCAACATCTTCTTGTTTAGCTTCTGCAGGTGCTAAGTCTTTTTCAAATTGCTTGGCTGCAGATTGTTTATCGTTGCTACATGAAACGAGCAATAAACAGCATAAGATAATAGAAATAACGGTAAATTTTCTCATATTTGCACTCCTATCAACAAACATTATACAGAAAGCTATTTATAAAGAAAATAAATTATGTTATATTATGGCAGAATTTGACTTTACAAGCCAGGGGAGCTCGCCATGTACGCACAAGTCCAACCATTCATACAAGATACTCAAATGTTAAACGATTTTGCTCATCGGTACAAACAAACGAAAGAAATATTATTTCAATTACTTGATTCACCCGTTCAATTCACACAGCATATTGGTGGCACACGCCATATGAAGTACCCTACTGAACCTATTTTAGATATTTTAGTAGGCGTAGAAAATTTACATCAAATTACTGCTTTAGATGAAAAAAGATTAAACTATGTTGGATTCTATCGTTTGCATCATGCTTATCATAAAAAAGTGATGATGGCTCAATTTAATAATTTGACTGAATTAAAACAAATCAGTCGTCTACATATTATTCAGATGTCTCACCCTATTTTTAAGCAATATCAAACAATTGACCATTTATTAGAGACAGATATTTCATTTGCAACACAATTTGCTAGCTATAAAGAACAGATTATCTCACAACAAACAAGCATTAGAAGTTATGAAGCGCAAAAAGAGGCATTTTTTATACATATGACTCAACATAGAAATTACAAGTTATAAGTGTAGGTAGATTTCTGTAATTATATGCTAAAAGTAGCGTCTATTTTTCAAGCAATTCAATTATAAAGTTGCTATAATAAACATTAGATTATAGAAGTAAGGAAAGGATGTACTTATTTTGAGTCAGGAAGACATCTTAACGGATTTACAGAAGCTCGTACCACGTGACATTATCAAAATAAACGAGCCACTTAAGCATTACACTTATACTAAAACGGGCGGTAATGCTGATTTTTATTTATCTCCAACTAAGAACGAAGAAGTTCAAGCCATAGTTCGCTATGCAAGACAGCATGATATTCCAGTTACATATTTAGGTAATGGTTCAAACATTATCATTCGTGAAGGAGGTATTCGTGGCATTGTCATTAGTTTGTTGTCATTAAACCATATTGCTGTTTCTGATGATGCCATTATTGCTGGTAGTGGTGCAGCGATTATTGATGTATCTAAAGCTGCAAGAGATCATGCTCTAACTGGTCTAGAATTTGCTTGCGGTATTCCTGGTTCCATTGGCGGCGCTGTCTATATGAACGCTGGTGCTTATGGTGGGGAAGTTAAAGATTGCATCGATTACGCTCTATGTGTAAATGAGCAGGGTGATTTACTTAAATTTACCAACCAAGAATTAGAACTTGATTATCGAAACAGTATTGTGCAACAACAACATTTAGTTGTACTAGAAGCTGCTTTTACTTTAGCGCCAGGACAATTAGATGATATACAAGCTAAAATGGACGATTTAACTGAACGTCGTGAAAGTAAACAGCCATTAGAATATCCTTCTTGCGGCAGTGTTTTCCAACGTCCACCTGGACATTTTGCTGGTAAGTTGATCCAAGATTCTAATCTTCAAGGTCATAGAATTGGTGGTGTTGAAGTGTCTAAAAAACACGCTGGCTTTATGGTTAACGTAGATAATGGCACTGCCACAGATTATGAAAATTTAATTCATCATGTTCAACAAGTGGTCAAAGAAAAATTTGATGTAGAGTTGCACCGTGAAGTACGTATTATTGGTGATCCTCCTGACAAACATTAAAATGTCGAGGTGACCTTATTATGCCAATTGTATACGGTTCAATTGTAGATCATGAAACAAGATGCATTCACTATCATACACAATTAGACATTATTGCAATTAAATTCAAATGCTGCCAAAAATATTACCCGTGCTATCAATGCCATAATGAGCATGAGCTTCATGAAATTGAACGCTGGCCTGAACACGAATTTGATATTAAGGCAGTAATGTGTGGCGTGTGTCGGCATGAAATGACAATTAATAAATATATGTTGATTGAAAACTGTCCACAATGTAGCGCCCACTTTAATAATCGTTGTAAATTTCATTATCATTTGTATTTCGTAATATAAGGCTTTATATCCCTCTGTTGCTTAACAAATTGAATATTAAAACTGTATCACTCAGATAAGAATCTGGGACATTATTAAGTTTTAAGCTATGAACTAAATATTGGCCAAGTTTGACTGGATTGAAAATACGCTGATACCAAGTATATTTCAATCCTAGTCAACCTTGCGGGGCGGGACTATGAATTCATTATAAATGTTGTCCCGCTCCCCATTTATCACTTAATCAAATTAACAAAGTACTTTCATACAAATCAATCGCATCATTTTATAAATACTCAATGTAAGCGAGAATGAAAATTTAAAATCACATAACAAGACAATCTTAATTTTACAAAAAATGATGGCATCAATAACAAAAAACGGCAATCTCTATTTTATTTCAATAGAAATTGTCGTTTTTGTTTAAATTGGAATTGATTTAAATTCCAGATATTATTGGTTATACATTAGCTAAACAAGATGTCTTGAAATTTAGGATACCTTTATAGTCATTTTTATTTTTCTACTTGATCTAATATATGGTTTAAGGCCTCGATTTGTTTAATCGTTGTTGTTGTACCACCAGCACTAAAGTACCATAATTTAGGATCAACTTCATATACATGACCTGATTTGATAGCTTTAACATGTTTGATAACATCATTTTTTAGTACCTGTTTGGCTGATGATTTACCGCTAACAACTGAACCTCTATCCATAGCTAAAATAATATCAGGATCTTTTGAAGTTATATATTCATTATTAATATTTTGACCATGTGGACTTGCTTTAACATGTTGATCTGCCGGTTTAAATCCTAATGTGTTAAATAGTAAATCACCAAAGCGTCCACCTGGACCAAATGTTGATAATTCACCTTCATTTACTAATAGATACATCAATGATTTATCTGTTTTTGCTGTACGTTTTTTCGTATCTGCAATTTTTTTATCCAATTCGTCATTTAATGCTTTGGCTTTATCTTCTTTACCGTAAATTTTACCTAAATCTGTAGTTACTTTTTTCATATCTTGTAAATAATTTTTTTCACTAGAACCTACATAAACAATTTTGGCATTCGGCGCTGCTTTTTTAAATTCATCTAAGTTTTTTTGACTTGCCGTACGTCCAGAAATATAAATGACATCTGGTTTTGCTTGTGCGACTCTATCAAAATTAACTTCTTTCATTTTACCAGTGTTGATGTATTTATCATCTTTAAATTCTGATAAAAATTGTGGTACTGATGACACACCTTCACCTTTAGGTAACGCTTTAATCGTATCTCGCACACCAAATGCTTTCATCAAATCCACTGCAGCATAATCAAATACAACTGCACGTTTTGGATTTTTAGGCACTTCTACTGTGTCTTTAATTGTTTTAGCATCACTACCATCTTGTTTCTCTCCGCGTGCTTTATAATTGTTAACTATTTTAACAGTGTCTTTTGTATTTGATGACTTAGCATCTGAGCTTTTATTTCCACTATCTTTACCACATGCCGCTAATACTAAGACAATACTCAAAATTAAAAATAAGATGCTTTTTCTCATAGCTGTATTTCTCCTTTTAATACAATAAATTTCACGTCTTGTTTGCTTTCTGTCGTCGTTAGTTCTATTAGATTAAGTCATAGGTACCCCTCCCACTATAAATTTTATGATTACTATATTTTAGAAAGTAAGTCATCATTATTAAAATAAAGACAAATTTTTTGTCCTCTAATTTCTTCAATCGCAACTGACATATCATATAATCGATTCAATATATGGCTGTCGATAACTTGATCTTTAACGCCCTCTTTTATTACATAACCATCTTTCAATGCAATAATATAATCTGAATAACATGATGCAAAATTAATGTCATGTAAGACGATGACGATTGTTTTATTAAAATCACGGCATAGGCGCTTTAACGTTTGCATAATTTGTACTGAATGTTTCATATCTAAGTTATTAAGTGGTTCATCTAATAAAATATAATCCGTGTCTTGAGCAATTGTCATTGCGATATAGGCACGTTGTCGTTGCCCACCTGACAATGCTTTTATATTACGGTCTCGAATGTGTTGTAAATTTAATAATTTAATGGCTGATTCCACATGCTCCATATCGTCTTTATTTAAGCGCCCTTTACAATACGGAAAACGTCCAAACTGAACTAACTGCTCAACTGTAATATTCATATCCGTATGGTTTGATTGCTTTAATATGCTTAACTTTTTTGCTAAGTCGTTATGATTAAAGTCTTTGATTGCATGACCTTCTATGACAATTTCACCTTGATCATGCTTAACAATTCGACTTATCGCTGATAATAATGTACTTTTCCCAGCGCCATTGGGACCGATTAATGAAGTTAATTTTCCACGTTGAATTGTCACTGTAATATCATGTAAAATCTCTTTCCCTTGTATAGATTGCGTTACGTTTTTCACTTCAATCATGACGACTGTCTCCTTTTCATTAAAAGATAAATAAAGTAACTACCACCAACTAAATCAATAATAATGCTGACTTCTGACGTAGCATCAAATAAGTTTTCAACGATCCATTCTGCAACGAATAAGCCAATCCAACTTAAACATATTGTTACTGGAATCAATATTTTATGTTTGTAAGTACGCATATATTCATGTGCAAGGTTTACTGTTAATAGACCTAAAAAAGTGATTGGTCCAACTAATGCAGTTGAAATAGATACCAACATACATACCAAAATGAGTACACCACGGATCACACGTTCATAATTAATACCTAGGTTAATTGCTTGTGCTCTACCTAGAAGTAGTACATCTAAGTATGCTGCACTTCTATACGCAACTACTACAAGCACAATAAGAAAGACGCCTGATAGCCAAACTAATGTCGTATTAGAACCATTAAAATTAGCGAACATCGCACTTTGAACAGCTAAAAATGCATCAGGATCCATGATTAGTTGAATGAAATTCGTAATACTACGGAAAAAGGTTCCTAAAACAAAGCCAACCAACAGAATGAAATAAACTGAAAAGTGACCTAATTTGAAAATACCTTCAAATAATATTAATGAAAACACAACCATTGTCATGAGTGTGATCGCAAAGTTAAGATAGATGTTTGTTTGAATCTCAGATTGTATACCAAATAAAAATACTGGTAAAACTTTGACAAATAGATATACAGAATCTAAACCCATGATAGAAGGTGTTAATAAACGATTTCGCGTAATTGCTTGAAATAATACCACTGCTGTACCAATTGAACCACCAACCAATAAAATTAAAAGCGCTTTACGTAAACGACTTTGAAGTTGATAATCAAAAATATCAGGGTCTAAACCAACAAACAAATAAAATATTGCAGCAATTATCGTAATTCCAATCAGTAGGATTAATTTTTTATTCAAGCTCATTAGCATAATTTTTCCTACCTTTCATTAATAGGATTAAAAAGATAATGGTTCCAAAGACACCTATTGTTAACCCAATATTGATTTCATATGGAAAAACGATTAAACGACCAATAATATCAGAAATAAGCACAAAACAAGCGCCTAATAACATCGTATGTGGCAAGGTATTCTTTAAATGATCTCCTCTATAAATAGAGATAATATTAGGAACGATTAAGCCTAAAAATGGTAACGTACCGACAGTTACAACGACTAAGGCAGTCATCGTTGCAGTAATAAAAAGCGCGATATTAACCATTAATTCATAATTCACTCCCAAATTATGACTAAATTCTTTACCCATACCGACAATTGTAAAATACTGTGCAAACGCATAAGTCACTATTAAAAGTGGAATGCTTAAATATAACACTTCATAACGTCCACTTGTAATAATGGCAAAATTACCATTTAGCCAATTACCTATACTTTGTACCGCATTGGTCCTTAACGCAATAAACGTTGTAAAACTAGACACAATACCACCTAACATAATGCCAAGCAACGGTATAAAAATAACTTCTTTCACTTGTATAAGGGATACTAATTTTACAAACAAAGCAGTACCAATTAAGCTGCAACCTACTGCAAACAATAGTTTTAACATAATTGGACTTTCAGGAAAGACAGTAAGTGAGATTAAAATACCTAATTTTGCCCATTCCATAGTTCCGGCCGTCGTTGGACTCACAAATTTATTTTGCATCATATGTTGCATCATTAAACCTGCTAGTGCTATAGAACTACCAGAGATTAAAATACTCACGGTTCGTGGTATACGACTTGAAATCAAAATATTTATCTGTTCTGAAGACAGATGAAAAATATCCGTTAAAGCAAGTTTACTCACACCAACAAATAACGACACGATAGTTAAGATGATGACAAGGGTCACTAACACATAGCTTTTCAATAAAAATTTCATTTTCATTAACCCCAACGTATATATTGAATGCGATAATGATAATCATTATCATTTATTATATTATCGCCCACTACCTTATTTGGCAATACTTATTTTAGAATATTCTGAAATTTATACTTATATTTATAGAAAACCTGTTGTATTTAATTAAAAAAGTGGACGTAAATGCCTTCAACCAATTGTCTGCCACTTCATTATTTTTCTTAAATTAAGACCTATTATGACTAAGTCAAGTCCTCCTGCCCCTTGTTTATTCATCAAACTGACACTCGAGCAAAAGTCAAAATATCACTCATCAACTCAGATTGAGTAAATTCAGAATGAATGTAGATATATAAGCATTTTAGGACGCTATGATACAACGTCTGGACAAATTGTTACGACTCATGTGACAAAGCACATGATATTCAAGATTAGCTGAAGGTATAGACTCGTAAGAAAGCAAACCAATATTACAAATTATTGTAAATAGAACAGCCAGTAAATGAATTTATAAGAAAACTCATTTACTGGCTAATTTTTCTAGGAATGATATCCCCACTTCAACCATTATGGATAATTATTTTTGTGCTTTATCTAATACTTTATTTAGCTCATCAATTTGTTTAATTGTTGTAGAAGTTGAACCAGAACTGAAGTACCATAATTTTGGATCTAATTCAAAGACATTATCTTCTTTGACTGCTTTAACATCTTTAATGACATCATTACCTAACACTTGTTTAGCAGTTGATTTACCACCAACAACAGAACCTCTATCCATCGCTAAAATAATTTCAGGATCTTTCTTAGTTATATATTCATTATTTACATTTTGACCATGTGGGCTTGGTTTAACATCTTTATCTGCTGGTTTAAATCCTAATGTGTCAAAGACTAAGCCACCAAAACGTCCACCAGGGCCGAATGTTGATAACTCTCCCTCATTTACTAATAAATACATTGTTGATTTATTTACTTTTTTTGCTTTAGTTTTGACGTCAGCAATCTTATCGTCTAATTTTTTGTTTAAATCTTTTGCTTTGTCTTCTTTATTGTAGATTTTACCTAAATTTGTTGTTACTTTTTTCATGTCATTCACATAATTTTTCTCACTAGCACCAACATAAACAACTTTCGCTTTTGGTGCTGCCTTTTTAAATTCATCTAAATTCTTTTGGCTTGCTGTTCTTCCAGAAATATAAATGACATCTGGTTTAGCCGCAGCAATTTTATCAAAATTAACTTCTTTTAAGTTACCTGTATTCTCGTATTTATCTGATTTAAATTCATCTAAAAATTTTGGTAATGAAGCATTATTTTCACCTTTCGGCAAACCTTTAATTTGATCTTCTACACCAAATTCTTTTAATGTATCGAGCGCACCGTAATCTAAAACAATAGCTTTTTTAGGATTTTTAGGAACTTTTACTGTGTTTTTTACTTTTTTAGCGTCACTACCATCTCTTTTATCGCCTTGTGCTTCAAAATTATTATTAATTTTCACTGTGCCTTTTGATTCGCCACTCTTTGTTTCTGAATCTTTAGATTGATTACCACATGCAGCTAGCACTAAGACTAAACTTAAGATTAAAAACAAAACTGTTTTTTTCATTTTATATATAACTCCTAACGTTTTAATATTTATTGTTGAATTATAAAGCTATTTTTAATGATTAAAGCTTAATACTTCAATGGTATCCCCTCCTTATTTTGCTCTAGTATTGATAATTAAGTGACATCTTCTACTAATTGTTCATCAAAATAAAGACAAATTCGTTGTCCTTTAATACTTTCAATCGCAACATTCATATCATAAAGTTCTTGTAATACCTCTTTTTGAATTACGGCATCCTTTTCATCAGCTTTAACTAATTCACCATCTTTTAAGGCAATAATGTCATCAGAATAGCAAGAAGCAAAGTTAATATCATGTAGGACAATAACAATCGTCTTATTCAATTCACGACATAACCGTCGCAGTGTTTGCATTATTTGAACTGAGTGTTTCATATCCAAATTATTTAAAGGTTCATCTAATAATATGTAGTCAGTATTTTGAGCAATGGTCATTGCAATATATGCACGTTGTCGTTGTCCACCAGATAATGTTTTTAAATCTCGCTGACGTATATCTTCTAAATGTAATAAATTTATTGCATAATCGACTTGTTCATAGTCAGCTTCTTTCATTCGACCTTTTGAATATGGAAATCGTCCAAAATTGACAAGTTGTTCTACAGTGATGTTCATGTCAGTATGGTTTGTTTGCTTTAATATACTTAATTTCTGTGCTAAAAGATTTTTTCTATATGCAGCAATATCAATATCCTCTAATTCTATTGCACCGCTATCGTGTTCGATAATTCGACTAATCGCTGATAACAAGGTGCTTTTTCCAGCACCATTAGGTCCGATAAGTGATGTTAGACGGCCCTTTTGAATATCAACTGATATATCTTTTAATATTGCTTTACCTTGAATCGATTGCGTCATATTTTTTATCCGGATCAATTTGTATTTCTCCTTTTTATTAATAAGTAGATAAAATAACTACCTCCAATGAGATCGATGATAAGACTGACTTCAGTAGTCGCTTCAAATAAGTTTTCAACTATCCATTGTGCAATAAACAAGCTTATCCACCCCATCAATATGGTAGCTGGTAAAATATATTTATGTTGAAAAGTTTTCATAAATTCATGTGCCAAATTTACCGTTAGTAATCCTAGAAAAGTAATAGGACCAACAAGAGCCGTAGATATAGAAACTAATAAAGCCACTAGAATAAGCAACAATCGTGTTACCCTTGAATAATTTACACCTAAGTTCATTGCTTGTGCCCTGCCAAGCAGTAAGACATCTAAATAAGGTAAAATAACAATGATAACAATGACAAGCGTGCACAATAAAATAGCTGAGCCAATGACTAAATTAGAATTAGATGCATCAAAATTTGCAAACATCGCACTTTGTACTGCTAAAAATGAATCAGGATCCATAATTAACTGAATAAAGCTTGTAATACTTCTAAAAAATGTCCCTAAAATAACGCCAACTAGCAGAATAAAATAAACTGAGAAATTGCCCACTTTAAACATAAACTGAAACAAGATTAAGGCAAATAACACCATTCCCACGAGAGTGAGTGCAAAGTTTAAATAAATATTCGTCACAAATTGTGATTGTGCACCTAATAAAAAGATTGGTATAACTTTGGCAAATAAGTAGACACTATCCAGTCCCATAATTGAAGGTGTCAACAAGCGATTTCTCGTAATTGCTTGAAAGACAACTACTGACGTACCAATCGCACCACCTACCAAAATAATTAAAATAAATTTACGAAAACGACTTTGAAACTGATAGTCAAAAATCTCATAATCTAGACCAACAAATAAATAGAATAAAGCCGCAATTACTGTGACACCAATAAGTGCGCACAGCTTTTTATTCAAAGTCATTTGCATAATTTTTCCTACCTTTCATTAATAAGACAAGGAAAATCACTGTGCCAAAGACGCCAATCGTTAAGCCAATATTTATTTCAAATGGATAAACAATCAGTCGTCCTATGATATCTGAAAACAACACAAAACATGCGCCTAACATCATTGTATGTGGGAGCGCGTTTTTCAAATGATCCCCGCGATATATTGAGATGATATTGGGAACAATAAGTCCAAGAAAAGGTAGTGTTCCCACTGTAACAACTACAAGTGCTGTAATACTAGCCGTAATAAATAATGCAATTCGAACAATCTGTTCATAATTCACACCTAAATTGTGGCTAAAGTCCTTACCCATACCAGCAATGGTAAAATGATTGGCAAAGATATATGTAATGATTAATAGTGGAATACTTAAATATAAAATTTCATAGCGCCCACTCGTGATAATGGCAAAATTCCCATTAAGCCAGTTACCAATGCTCTGTACTGCGTTTGTTCTTAAAGCAATAAATGTCGTAAAACTAGACACTATGCCACCCAACATAATACCAAGTAAAGGTACAAATATAACTTCCTTCACTCTTATCATCTCGATTAATTTTACAAATAAAAAAGTTCCAAAAAGGCTACATAAAACGGCAAAAGCAAGTTTCAGTAAGATATGTCCTTGAGGAAAGCAAACGAGAGAGATAAGTATACCTAGCTTTGCCCACTCCATCGTACCTGCAGTTGTGGGACTAACAAATTTATTTTGCATCATTTGCTGCATAATTAAGCCAGCTAATGCTAATGTACTACCAGAAATCAGTATACTTACTGTCCGAGGTATACGGCTCGAAAGCAGTATGTTTAACTGTTCTTTTGTTAAATGAAAGATATCAGTAATTGATAATTGGCTAACGCCAACAAACAATGAAATGATTGACATTATCACTAAACAAATAAGCAGTGTATAGCCTTTTAATAGCAATTTCATTTCCTACATGCTCCTTCAATAATCTACAAATGCTCGCGAAGATAAATCCTTCGACAATGATAATCATTATCATTTATTACTATCTTATCGTTTATAAATATGTTTTTCAATATGTTTTTTTATTTTTGATATTAATCAAAACTACAGATAAATTGGTTAAATCTATTAGTTATTTTGTTATAACAATTATGATATTTAAATAGCTGAGTAAATTATGATTAATGATTGGCAGCCATAGTAGCGGATTGTTTTGATTAGACGTTAATATGCAACTGACAAATTGTCATGGTATTGAAGCTTCACATAAAAAAACAAACCCAACGATTAGTCAGGTTTGTTCATTAGCATATCTTATTTGCTATTATCTTTTAATTTTCAAAAATGAAATCTTCGTCACGTAACGCTTCAACATTTAATGCTAATGTGTAGCCATCACCTTTAACTGAGAAGAAGTCATGATTTTTAGTCGTTGTGTCTAAGGCATTTTCAATAATTGGATTAAAATCTTTTTCCTCAAAGTAAGGATCAAATCCCAAGTTTGATAATGCTTTATTACCATTGTATTTCACGTAGTTCAATACATCTTCAGTTAAACCAATGTCATCGTAAAGCATATGTGTATA